>JAGVQJ010000016.1 GCA_020051775.1 Calditrichota bacterium
TACGAGACGGCGCAGGATTCAAACCAGTATATCAACAATATCTTCGTCAATTATAATCGTTGGCCGCTGCTACATATTGGAGTCAATTCCGGCTCCCGCGAAGTTTACACCAACCAATTCTGGAGCAACAACTTATACTGGTGTCCCAATGTAGTCACCGCGGATACGAATTGGATCAAGCCGATCAGATTGCAGGGGGAATGGTACACACTGCTCGAGATACAGACAAATTTCAACCAGGAAGATTCCAGCATCTACGCCGACCCTATGTTCTATTCCATCCCCGACTCAAACTTCACGCTTCATCCCGACAGCCCGGCCATCAATGCGGGGATCAATGTCGGACTCCCCTTTTCCGATCGCGCTCCGGATATGGGCGCCTTTGAATTTATACGGGAGGAAGGGGATCATTCAACCTTGCAACCCCGACCTATGCCACGGAGATAAGTACTATGACCGCAATAAAAATTATTCGGTTTGCGCTAATAACTCTTTTCTATGTCATTATTACGGCTACCGGTCTGCTCTCTCTTGGGGTTTCCTCCTCAAGCGGATGGCCCGCACCGCAACAGACGGTAATCCACGACACGACGGAAATCATGAACGGCGACACCGCTCAGTTCGTGGCGCTGTGGAACGATTCCGATGTCACACTGACTCTCTATTTAAAGATTGACACGCTGGGTTATGATTACCTTTCCTTGGTTCGTTGGGATAGCGCCGGTTCCGTCTTCTATGACTATGTCATTGATTCCTTGACCGGAACCCTAAGCCCCGTCGGCCCGCCGGAGCCGGATTCCGAATTCAGTTTCTCGCTGAATCCCTTCAATCCCGGCAACGAGATCCAATACGTACTACCCCTGCGCTCGCACGTGCGCCTGATCATTTACGATGTGCTGGGGCGTTTGGTCGAAACACTCGTGAACGATTTCCAGACTGCAGGTCCACATCAAATCGCCTTCGATGGATCGCGCTGGTCTTCCGGTCTGTATTTCGTCCAGATTCACGCCGGCGAGTACTTTGCCGTAAAAAAGATGGTCATGATAAAATAGGCCTATAGCCGGTTGCTCAGGATAGTTGGCATCGGTCGAGTAGAGCGCTTGATACTACGTCACGCGCAGTACCAGGGATTCGTGATAACTATGCCGGAAAGTAATAATGATCCAGGTTAATCTGGCTCTTTATGAAGCGGTGGCAGTTCTCGATCATACGGAGGTAAGATCTCATTATTTACACATCTTTCCCATCTTATTAATCCTACTGGATCAACCAGGCTCATTCTTGAAATTCCTTTATACGAATTTGGCATGAAATTCCTTGAAAATTCCCGGATCATTATATATATTTTTAGCGTGATCGTGGGGTTGTACTACTGGATCACCGCCTCGAGTTCATGACCCGCGGAGAGCGGGTTAATCTTTCTATCCCAGCTACCAGAAAATGGGGTACGAATCCTCCCACGCGTTATAATGATTTTTAGCCGGTTGGGAAATCAAAAAACTCAAGTTTAGATATAAACGGAAAACACTGCTAAACGAGAGAGTTTTTTCACGTCAGATGTCCCCCATAATCAGAGCAACCCGCAGATGCCAAATATTTTCCTCAAGATTATTAAGACTCCCACTACGCTGATTGATAAAAACGCCTTTCTCGACCATCCGCCGCCCCTCATTACCTGTCAAGAAATATCGACGCCCCTCAAGAATATGTTCCGCGGTTCGCTGGCCATCCGGGTGGTAACCGCCGGTTCTTCCAATGCCTGCGAACAAGAGTTGGTTGCTCTGAGTAACAGCTTCTATGACGTGGAACGATTTGGGGTTCACTTCGTGGCTTCGCCCCGTCACGCGGATCTGTTGATGGTAACCGGCCCTGTGAGCCGAAATATGCGCGACGCCCTAATACGCACTTATGAAGCCATGCCCGAACCTCGCCTGGTTATCGCCGTTGGCGATGACGCCATCAACGGTGGGATTTTCCGGGATTCCTACGGAGTGTGCAATGGGGTCCATAACGTCCTGCCCGTAAATTACCAGATCCCTGGCGATCCTCCTTCTCCGCCTCAGATTATATCTTCCTTGCTCTGGATACTTAACAACCTGAGAGTAGCTTCTACGTATTAGCGAAATGCAGAATCATCAATTCGACCTAATCGCTTCGCCGGGCTTTTTCATTGCGACCCTCCTGATTTATGCCGGAGGAGCGATCGGTTCATTGCTGCTTCAAAACAATGACCGCCGTGCCGCTCTCTGGAGTACTCTGGCGGCAATTGCGGGATCAATACTGGGAGTATCGTTCGCTGTGGCGGCCTTATTACGAGGGATCATTCCAGCCTTCACCTCGGAATCAACATTTCCGCTGCTCTCTACATCGTTTTACGTGGATTCGCTCTCAGCCTTATTTGTCCTGGCTATTTGTCTTGTGGCGCTATGCTGCTCTATTTACGCTCTGGGATACCTCCGTCACTATTATGCAAAATACAATATCGGTTTGTTGGGCTTTTTCTATCATGCGTTTATTGCCAGTATGATCCTGGTAGTCACGGTGCACAACGCTCTGAGCTTTCTTATTGTCTGGGAGCTAATGTCGCTGGCCTCGTTCTTTCTGGTCATTTATGAACACCGCGACAGTGCCAATATCCGCGCTGGAATCCTTTATTTCGTCATGACGCACGTTGGGACGGCCTTCGTAATTTTCGCTTTCCTTTTGATGTATCAAGCCACCGGATCGTTTGAGTTTTCTGCCATAAGGGTCGGCTTGGATTACGCCTCTCCCATTCTTCGAGGGGTGATTTTCCTGGCGGCGTTAATTGGATTCGGAACCAAGGCTGGTATGATCCCGGTGCATATTTGGCTACCCAGCGCCCATCCGGCAGCGCCGTCTCACGTCTCGGCGTTAATGTCCGGGGTGATGATAAAAACCGGCATTTACATGCTGATTCGCGTCAGTCTGGATCTTCTCCCTCCCGGTGAACTCTGGTGGGGAATGACCGTCCTCGTCGCCGGATCGCTTTCTGCGTTATTGGGCGTGCTATATGCACTTTCCGAGCATGATCTGAAAAAGCTCTTAGCCTATCACAGCATCGAGAATATTGGCATCATTCTGATGGGGATAGGTTGTACACTGGCGTTTTCCGCGACTGGTCATAACACCCTGGCAACTTTTAGCCTGATCGCTGCACTCTATCATACCATCAACCACGCCACGTTTAAAGCGTTGCTTTTCCTGGGAGCGGGTGCGGTTATATCCGCTACCCAGACCCGCAATATTGAGCATTATGGCGGGATGATCAAAACGATGCCGCAAACGGCGCTCTTCTTTCTAATCGGTTCGATGGCCATTTCCGCGCTACCGCCTCTGAACGGATTCTTCAGCGAGTGGCTCACATTCCAATCGCTTTTCCGCGGTGCGACCTCCTTCGATGCCTTCCACGATTTTCCGTTTATTTTGACCATTGGCGCCTTGGCTTTGACCAGCGGGCTGGCGGCGGCATGTTTCGTAAAGGTATTCGGCGTGACTTTCCTGGCCCGGCCTCGCAGCACCGGCGCCGCACAGGCAAAGGAAGCGCCGTTCTCGATGCGGATGGGGATGGCGGGACTGGCCATTATAGCCATCGCACTCGGGCTGTTCGCCGGACCCGTTTCACGGGTGCTCGGGCAGATCTCCGCTAACTTGATTCCGGGCGGGAAGGCGGAATCGTTGGGAGAATTGAATCTCATCACCGTCAGCAGCCCGGATAAATTCTACACGATTTCGATGCCGGCAGTATTCCTTTCGTTGCTGGCCGCCTCGATCATCTTAAGTTTGCTGGTATTCCTGATGACCCGCTCTCGCCGAGTGAGAATCGCTCCCACCTGGGATTGTGGCACCGACCTGACCCCCAGGATGGAAATTACCGCCACCGGTTTCGCGCGCTCCATTATCACCATCTTCAAGGGAGTACTGCGTCCCAGCCGCCAAACCGATATTGAGTATCACGACTCCAGACTTAGGTATTTCCCCAAAATGGAAAAAGTCATTCTGGGACAGCGAGACATTTATCAGCCCTATTTCTATCAGCCGTTGCGCGAATTAATCTCCAAACTTGCGATACAAGTAAAGCGAATTCAAAGCGGAAAAATCAACGCCTACGTACTGTACATCCTATTGACGCTGCTCGGGTTGCTGATTTATTTTCTACGATAAACTGCACGCTCGGTCATTACCGGATGGCATCGTGACTCACCACATGACGACCTTATGACTACCACCGTTTTCATAATCTGGGGCATTCACCTCTTGCTGATCCCGGCGCTCTCGCCCTTCTGCATTGGAGTCACACGGAAGATTAAGGCGAGGCTTCAAAATCGTGCCGGCGCTTCCGTTTGGCAGCCCTATCGTGATCTCCGTAAACTCTTCTGCAAGGACGAGGTGATCAGCCAAGACGCGTCCTGGCTTTTCCGTGTGGTCCCTTATCTGATTTTCGCTTCCACCCTGGTTCTGGGAGCCAGCATACCGCTGTTCTCAGCACGAGTTCAAAATCTTCTCACTGGCGATTTTTTAGTGATCGTTTACCTAATCGCCTTCGGCACCTTTCTGCTGGCACTGGCGGGAATTGATACTGGCGGCGCCTTCGGGGGATTTGCCGCCAGCCGAGAAATGACGATAGCGGCATTGACTGAAGGCGGATTGATTCTATCACTGCTGACGTTGGCGCTACTCTGCCATTCGACAAATCTAGCCGTTATAGCGGACACCCTTGGACCTCGATACTTTCTGAGTTTCGTGCCCATAGTTCTGGCATTTATCAGCTTTATGATTGCACTCCTCGCCGAAACCTGCCGGTATCCCTTTGATAACCCCTCCACCCATCTGGAACTGACCATGATCCATGAGGCTATGATCCTCGAATATTCGGGCAAACGACTGGCGTTGCTCGAATGGTCGGCGGCGAATAAATATCTGGTCTTCATCGCGCTCGGAGCCAATCTGTTCTTCCCCTGGGGGATCACCCATTCGCAGAGTAGTATTGCTCTCCTGGTGGCATTGCTACTTTTCGTGGCTAAAGCTCTTATGTTCTGCCTGGCCATTGCAGTGCTGGAATCCAGCATAGCGAAATTCCGATTCTTCCGCTTACCGGATCTGCTGTTTACTTCCTTCATCATCAGTATCATCGCTCTAGGACTGACGGTTAAATCATGACTTTCATCACTCCACAGCTCCTCCTGGTGCTCACAACGACTGTTTTCACGTCGGCCATTCTCCTGCATCTGACGAAAAAGAATTCCTCTGCGGTGTTCTATTATGTAATACAGTCCGCGGCCATTTCCAGTCTGCTGGTGATTGCGTCATTTGAAAGAATATCAATTCTGCTGTTGATATCTATCAGCGCGACAGTCGCGGTAAAACTGTTCATAGCGCCCTTTTTCTTTTTCCGGCTCATCAAGCGGCATCAACTGAAATTCACCGTAAGCACGTACTTGAACACTCCGCTGTCGTTGGCGGCAATCGCAGTACTCATCGCCTTGGTTCAAGCTGACTTTATTAAACCACTCCTGCTCCTTACGACCTCGGGCCAGACGTTCATTCTGAACTTGTCCCTCTCGACGATTCTGATTTCCCTGTTTTTAATCATCAATCGCAAGGGGGCGCTGTCCCAAATGCTGGGCATCTTATCGCTCGAAAATGGCATCGTATCTTTCGCGCTTTCCGCTGGATTGGAGCAAAGCCCGGGTCTACAATTAGGGATCACGTTTAACATCTTCGTATGGATCATCATTGCCACTGTGTTCAGTTCTATGATCTTCCGCAAATTCGGTTCAATGGATGTCACGGCGCTTAACAGGTTGACCGAATAAGTTATGGCGTTAATACTGATCATCATCGTCCCGCTGCTGGCTGCGCTGGCAACTCTGACTGTCCGGCGAAATCTGTTCTCCATTCAGCTCATTGCCCTGGTCGTCCTGCCCGCTGAAGTTGGAGCGGTGGGCTTATCAGTATACCGGGTCTACCACCAATCACGATATGAATGCGGAGCATTCCTGGCCGTGGATGCCCTGGGGATAATCTTCCTTTTGGCGGTAGCGACGGTGGGCTGCGGAGTGATTCTATATTCTATAGGATATCTCCAGGAAGAAGTCCGCAAACAGATCATTGGATTCAGCCGGGTCAAGCAATACTTCATCCTCCTCCACCTGTTTCTGATGGCCATGTTCATCGCCATCATCACGACTAATCCCATCCTGATGTGGATTGCGCTGGAAGCTACGACCTTGGCCACCGCATTCCTGATCAGTTTTTACAACAAACCAACCTCAATGGAGGCCGCCTGGAAATACCTGATTATCAACTCGGTCGGGTTGCTGTTGGGATTTTTTTTTGGTACTCTGCTCTATCTTTCCCCCTTGATCGGATCACACGCTGACGTTTCAGTGAGTTGGCAGATGCTCCTGGCGAACGCCTCTGTTTTCGATCCCCAAATACTGAAGATCGCCTTCGTTTTTACCTTGATCGGGTATGGTACTAAAGCCGGGTTGGTTCCCATGCATACCTGGCTTCCCGATGCACATAGCAAGGCGCCTTCACCCATCAGCGCGCTCCTTTCCGGAGGGCTTTTGAATGTCGCGCTCTTGGCTATTCTGCGCCTTAAGATTATCACTGATACCGCTATCGGTCCTTCCTTTTCCAGTGGGCTGCTGATCTTTTTTGGGGTCGCTTCGATCATGGTTTCGGCTTTTATGATGTTGCAGCAGAAGAATTACAAGCGTCTCTTCGCCTATTCCAGCATCGAACATATCGGGATTATAACGCTCGGATTCGGTTTCGGAGGATTAGGCACCTTTGCGGCACTACTGCACATGATCTACCATGCCTTAACCAAATCGGTACTGTTCTTGACCGCGGGTAATATCCTCTTGAAATGCGGATCCACGAAGATCGCCCGGATCAAGGGCGCTTTTTCTGTGTTGCCGGTTACGGGCGTAATTTTATCGCTGGGATTCCTGGCGATCACCGGCGTACCCCCGTTCGGGCTGTTCATTACGGAATTGTATATCTTGGCTGCCGGCATTAAATCGAATCTAATGGTTGTGTGTCTGGTGTTATTGATGCTGGCACTGGCGTTTATCAGTTTCCTGCGCCATACCATGAAAATGTGTTTCGGTAGCCCCGTGGAACCGACACCACGCGGGGAATTGGGAAAGCTGGTCATCCTCGCTCCTATAATTTTACTTTCAATCCTTTTGCTGATCAGCATATTTTTACCGTCACCATTACGCGCGCTGATCGAATCGGCAGCTTCCACCATCCAGCGGTAATATGACGAAATACAAAGATATCATCCAGCGGTTTCTGCCGGACGTAGAGGATCTGCAATATCATAGCAACCTCTGCGTCTTTGAAGTGCCGATGAATCAAATTGTGTCCTGCTGCGAAGAGCTCCATCATCGGCGCTCACTGCCGCTGAAGATTATCTCGGCCTTCGACGAGCGGGCTGAAACTGGCACATTCCGGGTGCTATATGTATTCGGTATCCCCGGTGAAAATGTTTTCCTGGCGCCCTTCATCCGAGTCCGGGATTCTTTTCCTTCGTTAACTCCCCTGATTCATGAAGCCTCCACCTACGAACGAAAAATCAAGACCTTCTTTGGCCTGACTCCTGTCGGCCACCCCCACTGCCGACCCATAATTTTGCATGAAAACTGGCCGGAAGATGTCTATCCCCTGCGCAAGGATTTTCCCTGGGACACCCGGGTGAACAGCGCGGCCGGGGAATATCATTACCGCAAGCTCGAGGGTGAGGGAATTTATGAAATTCCGGTGGGTCCGGTTCTTGCCGGGATTATCGAACCGGGGCATTTTCGATTCAGCGTGGCCGGTGAAGAAATTCTAAACCTCGAACCAAGGCTGGGTTATTCCCATCGTGGTTGCGAAAAGCTTTTTGAAGTGCTGCCCTTGGAAGGCAAGCTGAAGCTCTCCGAACGCATTTCCGGTGATAGTTCCTTCAGCCATTCTCTGGCTTTCTGTCTTGCTCTGGAGTCCTTAAGTGATATGGCCGTCTCCGCGAGAGACGATTATTTGCGAGTCATCTTTGCGGAATTGGAACGACTCGCAAATCATCTGGGTGACATCGGAGCGATCATGCTGGATACGGGTTACAACTTCGGTGGCGCAAATAGCGCCCGATTGCGGGAAATGGTTCTTCAGCAAAACGAAAATTTAACCGGAAGCCGGTTCTTGCGGGGGGTCACAAGGCTTGGTGGTGTAAATACGGAAGTCGCAGTGGATGAGGCGCGCGGATTACTCGCCTGGCTGGATCGCTTGTTAAGTGATTTTACCGAGGTCATTACCATCGCCCAGAACAGCAGTTCGCTACTGAATCGGTTGAAGAATACCGGTATTCTCGTCCCGCAGATAACCTTAGATCACGGCATTGTAGGAGTGGCCAGCCGAGCAGTGGGATTCCCAATGGACGCCAGAATTGACAATCCCTATGCCGCCTATGGTAAGATTCAGTTTGATCTGGCCACCGAGGAGAGTGGCGACGTGTATGCCCGATTCAAAGTTCGTCTAAAGGAGGTCTACTCTTCAATTCAGATCATGAAAGCAGCCTTAAACAACCTTCCCGAATTGGCGGTTATGAAAACCAAGGGACCATTTGAGTTCAGGAAAGAATCATTCGCACTCGGTCTTGTAGAGGGGTGGCGGGGTGAAATTGTATATCTTGTGAAAACCGACGGAGTGGGCGCAATCTGTCGAGTAGAGGTTCGCGATCCTTCTTATCTGAATTGGCCGGTGTTGGATTATGCCGGTCGAGGCAATGTTGTACCCGACTTCCCCCTGATCAATAAGAGTTTCAATCTCTCGTACTCGGGAAATGATCTATAAACAATCTGTTCGCCTACCAGGACGGTTTTTTAATGGTGTCCAGCGCGAGCTGCTGGAGAATATCTACGTAGGAGTCGTATTTGTACCTCAGAGAATGGGATTATTCATTACTTCGCCTAAAGTTTTCACTTCGCTACTGCTCCCCCCAACTGTTGCACTGCCGCCTGCATGAGATTCTCCTCGTCGGGCAGCAGTTTGTGGTGAGTATCCCGGGGCCAGTAGGCGAAAATCCCCTCCACGCCGGAGGCACTCCGCAAGGGTAAATATAGCGCTTGGGAGGAGGCCAGTGCGTCGGTGGACCAACCAGCAGGCCTGCTGTTGTGCAGCGCCCAGTGAGCCACCGCCTGCTCTTTTTCGCTGTCAGAACCGGCTGAAGGCAGGCTGGTAGCGGGTTGTAGTCTGCCGTCCGTCCCCTTCAGCAGGATGGCACAGTGCCCGTCCAGGTATTGCCCCAACAGATCGGCGACATTCTGCAGGTAATTCTTGCGCCGGCCCGATCCGGCGATTTCCCGCACCAGCTCATACAATATTTGCAACCGTTCATCTTCGCGCCGAAGCAGCCGTTCACGCACGCGCATGCGGTAGGTCATGATTCCTCCGATCAGCGCCACCAGGAAATAAGCGATGATCATCGCCACGTCTTCCAACTGGCGAATGAAAAAGGTGCCCGGTGGTGGAATGAACAGATAATCCCACAGCAGGGCGCTCAAGACTGCCGCAAAGAGAATGGGGCCGAGGGAGGTAAACAGGCTGAGCAGCAACACCATCAGAAGGTACACGAAGCCCACCGCCCGATATCCGATCAACGGCAGTAGCCCGAAGTTGGCGAACGTCACCACAAATAGCAGGATCAGAATGTAGGCGTAGTTGGTCAGCGGTGATCCATACCCCGACAAAGACTTGGGCATGCGCCGGCCTCCCTCCTCTGCCGCGCGGATGACATGCACGTCCACTTCACTGTTTTGACGCACCAGGCGGTCGAGCAGCGTTCCACGGTGGGTCAGATCGCTCCACCAGCGGCGGTAAGGCCGCCCCATGACCAGGTGCGATACGTTCTTCTGTCGAGCAATCCGTTGCAGTGCGCCGGCGATATCTGGATCGGTCGCGGTGACTACCTCGCCGCCCAGCTCGCGGACCAGATCCAGGTTTTTCGCTAAGTTGACGCGATGCTGGTCGCCGAGCGCCACTCCGGTGTCAATGTAAGCGGCGATCCAGGGTGCTCCCAGAGTGAAAGCCAGTCGCCGTGTGGCGCGGATGTTTCTTTCGGAGTGAGGGCTGGGGCTGACGGCCACCATCAATCGTTCATTGGCGTTCCAGGCAGTACGCCTCTCAAGCAGCGCGGCCATGCCTTGCAGTTCCACGTCCACCCGCTCCGCCGTCAGTCGGAGAGCGATTTCCCGCAGAGCTGTCAGGCGGTCTTCCTTGAAGAAATTTTCCAGCGCCAGTTGCGACTTCTCACCCAGGTAGACTTTCCCCTCGCGCAGCCGTTTTAACAGATCCGCCGGTGACAGGTCAATCAGGTCAACCTGCGTGGAGCGATCCAGCAGAGAATCCGGGACGGTTTCGCGGATGACGATACCGGTAATACCTTCTACGGCGTCCTTACGGCTTTCCAAATGCTGCACGTTGATCGTAGTGTAAACGTCTACACCGGCGTTTAAAAGCTCGATCACGTCTTGCCAGCGCTTGGGATGACGCGATCCCGGCGCGTTGGTGTGCGCCAGTTCATCTACCAGGACTAAATGAGGTTTTTGTACCAGAATGGCGTCCAGATCCATCTCTTCCAGAGGGGTGCCTCGATACTCCATTTTCTTTTTCGGTAGGAATGGCACCCCCACCAACAATGCCTCCGTCTCGGCTCGGCCGTGAGTCTCCACGACCCCGATGACGACCTTCACGCCTTCCTTCAGCCGATCCTGAGCCGCCTTCAACATGGCGTAGGTCTTGCCCACACCCGCTGCCATGCCCAGAAAGACGCGCAGTTTGCCTTTGGCGGCTTGTGCCTCATCATGCTTGATGGCCATTAACAGGGCATCAGGATCAGGGCGATCATCTTGAATCATGGTGAGCCCTTACCGAACAGGGAATCTACTGCCAGGTTAAGAAGCAGCACATTAACGCGTGATTGGCCCAGGAAATTCAGTGAAGGTTCTTCTACTAGCGAAGTGACCAGAAATTGCAACTTCTCTTTATTGACAAAGTCAAAGCCTCGCGATTGGGCTACCCGGACTACCTGGAAGTACGCCGCTTCCGGGCTGATATGAGGATCCAGTCCGCTGCCGGAGGCGAACAGTAGATCCGGGGGGACTTCTGATGGAGACTTGCCATTCACCGCGGCCAGACTGTCACGCAATTGTTCGATCCGTTCTTTCAACTGCGCGCTGATAGGCCCCAGGTTGCTGCCGCCAGAAGGCAGGGGATTGTAATCCACCGCAGAAGGACGCGCTTGAAAGTACTGAGGGGCAGAGAATTTCTGCCCGATAAGCGACGAACCGACAACTTTGCCGCACACACTCACAAGACTGCCTTGCGCCAGCCGAGGAAAAAACAATTGGGCAATTCCGGTCACGACAAGCGGATAGACGATACCGGTGAGAAGCGTCAGGATCAGGAAGATTTTCAGTGCCGGCCAGATCTGTTTCATGAGAATTTCTCTTTCAACTCACCATACCAAGGGCAACGATGATCAAATCCAGGACTTTAATACCAATGAAGGGCGCCACCAGGCCTCCCAAACCGTAAATCAACAGGTTGCGTTGCAGCAACTCGGAAGCCGTGCTCACCCGATATTTAATCCCTTTCAAAGCCAGCGGTATCAGAGCCACGATGATCAGAGCATTGAAAATCACGGCACTTAAAATGGCGCTTTCCGGCGAATGCAGCCGCATAACGTTTAAAACCGCCAACGGCCCCTGAGTTCCCCCCTCCAAAGCGTAGAGCGCGCCGAAAATAGCTGGGATGATGGCGAAGTACTTTGCCACGTCGTTGGCGATGCTGAAGGTAGTCAGGGCGCCGCGCGTCATCAACAACTGCTTGCCGATTTCCACAATCTCAATCAGCTTAGTGGGGTTGGATTCCAGATCCACGATATTTCCAGCTTCACGAGCCGCTTGAGTGCCGGTGTTCATGGCCACCGCCACGTCAGCCTGAGCCAGCGCCGGAGCGTCATTGGTGCCGTCGCCGGTCATAGCCACCAAGTGCCCTTGTCGCTGCTCATCGCGGATGCGATCCAGCTTAGCCTCGGGGGTGGCCTGAGCCATGAAATCATCAACTCCGGCTTCGGCGGCAATGGCCGCGGCGGTCAAGGAGTTGTCGCCCGTAATCATCACCGTGCGGATGCCCATCTTGCGCAACTGCGCGAAACGTTCGCGAATGCCGCCTTTGACTACATCCTTCAGATGGATAATACCCATAATTCGGTTGCCATCCGACACCGCCAGTGGGGTTCCACCTCGGCGTGAAATATCTTCCGCCGAAGTCTGAACTTCTTGAGGAAACAGCCCCCCTAGATTCTCCACATGGGAGCGCACGGCCTCCACCGCTCCTTTGCGGATGATACGCCGCTGCGGGGAGTCCCCCAGTAGATTTACACCGCTCATCCGGGTTTGCGCTGTAAAGGGGACGAATTCCGCCTGACTGGGGCTTAAGGATTGCGCCCGCAAGTCAAATTTTTCCTTCGCCAGCACTACGACGGACCGTCCCTCCGGTGTCTCATCGGATAGAGAAGCCAACTGCGCAGTTTCAGCCAGATCTTTTTCGTTGAGGCCGGGCGCGGGGATGAATTCCGTTGCCATGCGGTTGCCCAGAGTAATGGTGCCGGTCTTGTCAAGTAGCAACACGTCAATATCTCCGGCGGCTTCCACCGCACGTCCGGATTTGGCAATCAAATTGCGGCGAATCAACCGATCCATCCCGGCGATGCCGATAGCCGACAGCAGCCCTCCGATGGTGGTGGGGATCAGACAGACCAGCAGCGCCGTGAGCACCGTCACGGTTACAATGCCAGACAGATCCTGCCCGGCCGCAGTAGCGCTATAATCGGCGAAGAATTTCAGGACCACGACCACCAGCAGGAAAATCAAAGTCAATCCAGCCAGCACAATAGTCAAGGCGATTTCATTGGGCGTCTTCTGGCGCTGGGCGCCTTCAATCAGAGCGATCATGCGATCCAGAAAAGTATGGCCTGGTTCGGCGGTGACGCGCACGAGGATGCGGTCGCTGATGACCCGTGTGCCTCCGGTAACGGCGCTGCGATCGCCGCCGCTTTCCCGAATTACTGGCGCAGACTCGCCGGTGATGGCCGATTCGTCCACGCTGGCGATGCCGTCAATGACTTCGCCATCTGCAGGTATAACGTCACCAGTTTCGCAGACGACCGTATCACCCTTCTTCAACTGGTTGGCGGAAACACGACTCTCAGCGCCATTCAAAATCTTTCGACCGTAGATTTCAGTACGGCTCTTCTTCAACGTTTCGGCCTGTGCTTTGCCCCGTCCTTCCGCTAAAGCTTCCGCGTAATTTGCGAAGAGCACTGTAAACCACAGCCACAGGCTGATCTGAAAAACAAACCCGGAGGGTTGACTCAGTAGCGCGCCTTTAAGGAAAAGGTACAACGTCATCACCGCTCCGATATAGGCCACGAACATGACCGGATTGCGCAGTTGCACCCTGGGATTCAGCTTGGCCAGAGCGCCTTTCAGGGCGCCCTTCTGGAGCTCTCGATCCAGTAGACTGATCTCTGCGGTTTTCATGTCAGAAGGCCCTCCCGCTTAACATGAGCAGATGTTCCACGACAGGGCCCAAGGTCAGGGCGGGGAAGAAATTCAAAGCCCCTACGATGATGATGATTCCGGTCAGGAGAACGCCGAAGATAATCGTGTCGGTTGAAAAAGTCCCCGCCGAGGGCGGTGTGATCTTCTTGGCGGCCATGCTCCCGGCAATAGCCAGTACCGGAAAGATAGCCGCAGCACGAGCCAGCAGTATGACTATTCCTAAACTGAGGTTGTAGAAGACGGTATTAGCGTTCAATCCGGCAAAGGCGCTGCCGTTGTTGGCGCCGGCCGACGAGAAGGCATAGAGAATCTCCGAAAAACCGTGTGGTCCTTTGTTGGCCAGGGAGGATAATCCCACCGGCAACACGCATGCTATGCCGGTGCCCACCAGCATCAGTACACTGGGCGCCAATATAGCGATAAGGGCCATCTTCATCTCCCCGGCTTCGATTTTCTTGCCCAGGTATTCCGGCGTGCGCCCCACCATCAGCCCGGAAAGAAATACGGTCAGAATGACGAAAATGACCATGCTGGTCAGCCCAACGCCCACGCCGCCGAAGATGATCTCCCCCAGATGCAAGTTGAACAGAGCCACGCCTCCGGCCAGCGGTGAAAGGCTGGAATGCATGGCGTTTACCGACCCATTGGAGGCGCCGGTAGTGGCCGTAGACCAGATCAAGCTGTTCACCACGCCCAGGCGAGTCTCTTTACCTTCCAACCCGGGCGTTTGTCCCAGGGTTGCATTTGGCGTATATTCACCCCATAAGGATACCGCCAATCCCGCCGCCCAAAAAATCAGCATCACACTGAAGAGAACCCGGGCATGGCGACGGCATTTAGCCAAAATCCCGAAGGCGTAAACCTGCGCCGCGCCCAGTAGAAAAATCGCCAGCATTTCCAGGAAATTAGAGA
>JAGVQJ010000004.1 GCA_020051775.1 Calditrichota bacterium
TGAAAACTATGGCAAAGATCAATTTGGAAGAGGATGAGATATCCACTTATCTGATGAAAATGTTGATTTAAGAAATTTCATTTATCTGTCGGAGTAGAATTAAGTTGGATCATGAAATGACGGTGACATTCAAGCATCTTGTCGGAAAATCGACTCTCAAAGAAGGAATCACTATACATAAAAACCTTGAGAGTTTTTTTGACAGCCCTGATTCGGGTCAAAAAAAGGAGATTACGCTCTTATATAATAATAACCAATCAGTAACTGCCATACTCAGAAGGTTGGACAACGTTAGAAAACATGTCCAGATCAAATATACTAACAAAACGCATACGTCTTTTGTGGATTGGCTGAACGAAGTTTTCGTCGAAACAAAGAAAGGTTCAATTGGCGAATTTCTCGAGTTTCGGAAGGTAGCTACCGATATTTTTAAGTTATTACCGATCACCATTGGTATGTCACATAATACGAAGCTCTATGTTGCAGATTCCATGTATCACAAGACGGATCAAGCCTCCTTAAGGGGAGATGCTACCTTTGAGGAAGTAGAAAAAATAATTAACGGTATTAGCTTCAAAGTGGATGAGGGTCAATCGTTCTACAATCGCGAAATCGAACGAGGATTTTCAGAGCATGAATGGTTGAGGGAAATCAAAGCTATTCCGGAGCTTGACCTAAAATGTGATTTCAGAAAAGATAGCATTCAGGTTGAAGTTGAATTTGGCAACGCAAGAGCCTATTATCAGGACTATATCAAATTCATGCTTTCATATTTCTCAAAGCAGATTCATTTAGGAATTCTTGTCACACCAACGCTGGGTTTTGCGAACGTTCTATGTGAGATTGGAAAGCAGAAGGCATTACAAAGGGGCCGGAAGACTTATTCCGGAATGATGCATTTCGACAAAGCCTTCAAGGAGTTCAACTATCTACACCAAATTTTTGATATGCCGATTGTTCTGCTCGGCATAGACATCTGCCCTTTATATTAATTCCTGTCATAAGAGTCTGAAATTATATCTGCATTCTACCGACAGCGTGGCCACGAGGTCCAATTTGTTAAGGAATTGGATCAGTGTGTCCGCGGCAAGTTATGGGACATAATACTCGTGCGGCCGGGCAAGGTCGTATAATCAAATGGGTGCGAACCCCATCCCTGAAGGTTGGCCAGCCACCGGGTAGTGAGTCCTTGGAGGGTTGATTGGTAGCATCAGGTTTTAAGCTCCCGGCACCGACCCCACCGGCGGGAAAGACCTCGTCGGCAACCGTTGGAATGACGTCCACCTCACACTCGCCACAAAACGGGAATTCATTATTCATAATTTTTAATTGCCAACTTTGCAAATATATCTTCTAAAATAGCATCGCTTATGCTATTATGGGGCGCAGAATGGAATCAATACCACGATATTTCATACCTCCTGCTGATCACTTCTTCCTGTTTGGTCCGCGCGGCACTGGCAAGACCTGGTTGACCCAGAGGCTTTTTCCCCAGGCGCTCCGGGTAGATCTGCTGGAGCCGGAAACCTTACGTTCGCTATCTGCACGACCCGAGCGTCTGCGGGAGTTGATAGGGGCTAGGCCTGAGGTTCTGCAGGTGGTCATTGACGAAGTGCAAAAGCTGCCGGTGTTGCTGGAAGTCGTCCATCTGCTGATCGAGGATAAGCGGGGTGTACAGTTTATATTCACCGGCTCAAGCGCCCGCAAGCTGCGGCGCAGCGGTGTGAATCTTTTAGGCGGCCGGGCGGCTCAAAAGTCCTTGCATCCCTTCATGGCCGCTGAACTAGGCCCGCAATTCGATCTGGAGGAAGCATTGCTCCTCGGCATGCTACCAATCGTGCGGGGGGGCAAGGCGCCCGAGGAAATCCTGCGCGCATACAACGGCCTCTATTTGCGGGAAGAAGTGCAGATGGAAGGCTTGGTGCGCAATATCGGGAACTTTTCCCGCTTTCTCGAAGCCATCAGCTTTTCGCAGGCGGCCGTGCTTAACTTGGCCAATGTTGCCCGGGAGTGCCACGTGAACCGCAAAACGGTGGAGGGCTATCTGGAAATATTGGAGGATCTTTTGCTGGCTTTCCGAGTGCCGGTTTTCACCCGGCGGGCGCAACGCGAACTGGCGGCACATCCTAAGTTTTTCTTTTTTGATGCCGGCGTCTTCCGCGCCAACCGGCCGTCCGGTCCTCTGGATTCTCCGTCGGAGATCGCCGGCGCTGCGCTGGAGAGTCTCGTTGCCCAACACCTGCGTGCGTGGTGTGACTATTCGGGCGGCAAACACCAATTGTATTACTGGCAGACACGGTCTAAATTGGAGGTGGATTTCGTGGTCTATGGCGAGGGCGGCTTGCACGCGCTGGAAGTGAAGAACACAGCCCAGGTGCGGCCGGAGGATCTGCGTGGACTTAAAAACTTCGGCGAAGACTTTCCGGAAAGCTGCCGCTGGCTGCTGTATCGCGGGAGGGAGCGACTTTTGCGTGACGGCATCCTTTGCGTGCCCTGCGAGGAGTTTCTGCTGCAACTGAAACCAGGCGAGTTCCCAACATGACTATTCTCGAAACTATCCTTAAAAGTTAAAAAGGGGAAGCTTCAACTCATCCTCTTAGGTTGATAGGTACAGTAGGGTTCCTCTCCTAGATAGTCTCCAGTAAACTCATATGCCCTTGCCCTGCATCCACCGCAAACCTGTCGATATTCACATATCCCGCATTTGCCATTGTATCGGTCAAAATCCCTCAGGGATTTAAAAACCTCTGAATTTTTCCATATCTCCTCAAGGCCGGTTTCTTTAATATCCCCACAGTTGACTTCCAGATAACCACATGGCTGAACCTGTCCTGTGTGGGATATAAAGCAGAAGGATACCCCACCGAGACACCCCCGTGTTACGGCATCCAATCCATGGGTTTCA
>JAGVQJ010000180.1 GCA_020051775.1 Calditrichota bacterium
AATTCGCCGCGATCCAAGGTAAAGGAAACCTCCTCGATGCCCCGGTCTGCAGAATGCTGACATGTAACGTTCAGAAAACGGATCACGGTCTCTTTAAATTCCTTATTACCCCTTAAGAGGGGAGGAGAGGGGGATTAAATTTGGATTAATCCTAATTTATGGGATTAGCTTCGGAATTTTTCCTTTAAGCGGCGAGCTACGCCGGGGGGCACAAATTGCGATATATCGCCGCCAAACCCGGCCACTTCGCGCACAATAGTCGAATTCAGGTAGGTGTAACTGTCGTGCGGCATCAAAAAAACGGTAATCAGGTGGGATTCGAGTTTTCGGTTCATGAGCGCCATCTGGAACTCGAATTCAAAGTCGGAAACGGCCCGCAAGCCTCGGATCAGGGCTATGGCGCCGATGCGTCGGGCGAAATCCACCATCAATCCTTCCGTCTCCACCACTTCCACATTCGGTAAATGAACGGTCGCTTCCTGAATCATTTCGCGACGTTCATCCAGGGTAAAGAGCGGCTTTTTGTCAAGGTTGACGGCGATGGAGATCACCACTTTGTCGAACAATACCGTGGCACGTTCTACGATGTCAATATGGCCAAACGTGATAGGGTCAAATGATCCCGGATAAATGGCAATCTTGGGTAACATTTTTGCAGTGTCAGGCATTTTAACCACCTCCGCTTTGGACGGTATGGCATTCCGGGCAAAATTTATCCATGATAATGCTCATGCCGTTGCGTCGCCGCTGAAAAGAAACGCGATCCATCAAATAACGCATGATCAGAAGGCCGCGACCGGAAGTTTTTAATAAATTTTGCTGCTGGCGTGGATCGGGGACAGATTCGGGCGCAAAGCCGGAACCTTCGTCGCGGACTACCAGGCGCAGGTATTGTGCGCATAGGTAAAACCTGATGGTAACCTTTTTACCGGCATTCCCCTTGTTGCCGTGCAGGATGGCGTTATTGACGGCCTCGGTGGCCGAGATAGCCACATCGTCCAGAATCTCTTTGGGCAGGGCCAGCTTTTTAACCATTCTTTCGGCGAAGTGATCCACCTCCGAAAGGTGATCCAGGCTGCTGGGAATGACCAATTCTCCGACTTTTTTCAGAGGCATCGGATCACCATCAGAGTTATATCATCCTGCAGGGTTGGTCGGCCGGTGTGCGTTCGCACGGCTTTTAATAGCCCGCTGATCACCGCGCGATGACCTTTGGGTGCGGTTTCCTTAGTCGCCTGGATAATGCGCTCAGGGCCGAACTGTTCCCCGGCCTCGTTTTCGGCCTCGGATAGTCCATCGGTGTAAAGAACTAACAAATCCCCCGGTTTGAAAGCCACCCGGTATTCGTGATAGAGCGCTGAAGGGAAAGCGCCCAACAGCAACCCGCCTTCGGTCAAATATTCGAGGCGACCGCTCTGGCGTAACAGTATGGGTGGATTGTGCCCGGCGTTGGCGTAAGTTAAGAGGCGCGCCCGTCCATCCAGCACACCGTAAAAAGCGGTCACAAACCGCTCTGGTTCGATGAATTCCCAAAGAAAATCGTTCACCCGCGATAATATCGTGGAAATTGCGTAACGGCTGCCGGCTTCGATGCGCAATGAAGCCCTTAGCGAAGCCATGATGAACGCTGCTGGAATCCCTTTGCCCGCCACGTCGCTGACGACAATGCCCAGATCTTTCTCCGTCAAGCGGATGTAATCGTAGTAGTCTCCGCCCACCTCCTCGGAGGGCACGTTGATGCCGGCGATGGCGAAATTTTCCAACTGCGGCGATCTATTCGGCAGCAGGCTCAATTGCATGCGCCGCGCCAGAGCCAGCTCTTCGTCAATGCGCTGCTTCTCCAGGATCTCCTTGTGCATGCGGGCGCGCTGCACCGCAACGGCGGCGTGAGAGGCGAAGGTCTTCAGATGTTCGGCGTCGCGTTCGGTGAATGCCGCCGGCCGGTCACTCTCCAGATTCAGGCAGCCGATAACCTTGCCGTCGGTGAACAACGGCACGGCCACTTCCGACCGCGTCTGGGGCCTGGCCATGACATAGCGCGGATCGCGCGACACATCCGGCACAACCACCGGCGCCATGGTTTCCATGACCCAGCCCATTAGCCCTTTGCCCAGCTTCTGCCGTACCTGGCCGCGGTCGAATCCCTCGTATCCGCGGATGACTTCCCCGACCACCAGTTGCCCGGATTGGTTCATTACGAAGATCCCCGCCGCATCGTAGTCTACCACCTGCTTGAGCGAATCCAGGATGAGATTCAGCATGACTTCCAGATCCAGCACGTTGGCCAGTTTGGAAGCAATCTGGGTGATCAATTGGATTTCCAACCGGGAGCGGTGCACTTCTTCAATGTGCTCCAACAGGTGCGATAGCCGGTCTATCTGCTTTTCGAACGAGAAGAGTTTCTCCTTCTCCACTGTCCGGGGCCGCACGCGCTTCAACTCTTGCTGAACCTCGGTCAATAGCCCCGAGAGTTCGTTCAGGATCTTGCGCTGCGCCCAATCATCGGAGGATCGTGCGGCCGTGCTGGTGCCAAGCGCTGGGGACTCTCCAGTGCTTTTAGATTTGTCCATGCCGTTTGGTTTCGCCAGGGAATCAGAAACTGCGGACGGCTTTGTCCACGGTGTCGTGCGATTCGAAAATAGTCACCAGCTTGGTAATTAGCAACAGGCTCTGGATTTTTTCGGCCACGTTGGCCAGTTTCAGTTCGCCGCCGGCGTTCTTGATGGTCGTCAAGCTGCCGATCAGATTACCCAGGCCGGTGGAATTCATGCGATCCACTTCGCCCAGATCCAGGACGAAGCGTTTCTTTCCTTTGTCAATCTCGGCCTTGATCGTTTCCGGCAACACGGCTGCTTCCGGCCCGCCGATCATCTGCCCTTTGACCTCCAGGACGATGATGCCTTCCACTTCACGAGCTTTAAGTTTCATAATCCTTCCCCAATAAGTATCTGAAAATGTGCTTTCTGGGTAATGTACGTAAAATTTCGGGGAAAATCAAGAGGGAAGTCTCAGGATGCGTGAAGCAGGTTTTGCGTGGATTTAAAAGAGAGGATAGACGTTTGTGTCTGTCGAAGAGCTGCCGGTAATGCCTTGAACCTGATTTTCTATCATAAATTAAGGATTATGTTTATAGTCCTACCTCTTCATTTTAGTAAAACGATCTTTTCTGAACTAACTTCATCGGCTACCTGTAATTTGAGGAAATACACCCCTGCTGCGATTGCGGATCCGTCGAATTGTGTTTCATGCAATCCAGCATTTCGCCACCCCTCCACCAATGAGGTTACGAATCGCCCTGCGGTATTATAAACTTTCAGAGATACATAACTCGAAGTTCGCATTTCATAGCGGATGACAGTTGCGGCATTGAAGGGATTTGGGTAGGAGGGGTATAAGCGACAAGAAATAAGGGATGGAGGCGCCGGGGGGGAATATACTCCGGCTGATTGGTCGTAGTAATAACGACCGATATCGGCTACCGTTCCGTCGGGGTCCAGCGGACTGTCGGGATCACCGGCGTCAATGCAGGGTGAAACGGTTTGAAGGTGGAAATCCCCCGCGGCTGCGTTGACAAACTGAGGATCCTGGAAGATGTTGTAGTAGGCATCACAGGAATCGCCGTTGGAGTTGACGGTGACGATTTGGCCGAGGTAGTTCAGCGGCAGATTAAAATTGCCGCCGGTTCCATTAAAGTGAAAGTCATTGTAGGTGAAGGAAAGATGAGACTGTGGATTAGTGACGAATAAACCCCAAATCCCGCTATTATTTACGATTGTATTGGTGACAGTAAGTGTATCAGATGAATTCATGCCACCATATTGGATGCCAATATTGACCATACCATAAATGGTGCAATTAGAGATTCGGGGATTTGAATAGTAGACTAAGATACCACTACCAAAACCACCCGTTATCAAACAGTGGGAAATAGTGGCATCGGAATTACCGCATTCGATGCCACGGTAACCTTGCAGGCATGTTATAGAGCAATGTTCGATAGTGGGTAAGCCATGACTCAGGTATATTCCAGATCCAAAAAGATTATCTTCGAGATTTATAGTGCAGTGGCTGATCAAGAGATCAGAACCATCGCAGGAAAACGCGTTATAATCGAGATCAATGACTTGGCAATAAGAAATTCGGCTTGAGTCCGAATCGCTTAAAAAAGATAACCCACTCCAGTGGGAAGCTCCTGGACCGGCAGCGAAAATGATGCTGTCATCATCTGAACCTTCGGCTATCAGAGTGCCAACGATGAACATATAAATCGGATCAGTTTCCTCACTCATGAAGTAGATTTTCGCACCGGGCCGGATGATCAGAGTGCTATCCTCATCTACATTGATATCCTCATCCACATAATAGACGGTGTCAACCAATACACCACTAAGCGAACCCGAAATATGGATTCCCGGCGGCAGGTAAAGAAGCGTTACCTCAGGGAGCGTGAGGGGTGAAAAGAGCGAGATGAGCGTATCCTCATGCGTGTAATTCATGTGATCGTAGTTCACCGTATAGATCCCAGCCGCAACGTTTATTTGGAAATAACCCGCCCCATCCGTGAAGGTCGAATCAGTCACCGCGCCAGGTGAGATCGCCTGGAATAATACCCGGGATCCGGCGTGGTTCGTCTGGTTTTGCAGGGTGCAATCCCCGCTGATGTTCACGCCTGAGCAGGTGGTAGCCAGAATGACGCTAACGATGATTCCGATCACGATTCTTTGGCTCATAGCAAACCTCCTCAATCATCAAGATATTCAAGGAATACCATCAATATAAGCAATAATCACCAGTTTGTCAAGTGATTTCACCAGACCAGCCAAAATATTTCCTTGGTTTCTGCGGTCATCATGCTTTGTGTGTTCAATATTTCCATCTCTGTGCTCTCTGTGTCCCTGTGGTGAAAATAAACCATTCTTCCCTAAAAACCCAACTCCCCTCTTGCAATTTCCCCCCATTCTTCGTATTTTAAGCTCTAATATGCTATAAATCTTACTTATCGGAGACCACATGGATCTGCTGAAAAAATTAACTTCCGCCACCGGTATTTCCGGGCAGGAAGAGGACGTGCGCGCATTGATCGTCAAAGAGATGAAGCCGCTGGTGGACGACATCACCACCGATGTCATGGGCAACGTCATCGGCCATCGCAAAGGGAAATCATCCAAGCGGTTGGTGCTGGCCGCGCACATGGACGAGATCGGCTTCATGGTCAATCATATAGATGACAAAGGCTTCATCCGCATCATCCCCATCGGCGGTTTCGATCCCCGCACGCTGATGGCGCAGAAGGTCATGGTGCACGGCAAGAAGGATCTTCCCGGGGTCATGGGCAGCAAACCCATTCACGTCCTGTCCGAAGACGAGAAGAAGAAGGTTCTGAAAGTTGAAGACTACTTCATTGATGTCGGCCTGCCCGGTAAAAAAGTGAAGGAGCTGGTCGCGCCCGGCGACAGCGTCACCTGGTTGCGTGATTTCACTGAAATGGGCGAAAATCTGGTCAGCAAAGCTTTCGATGATCGCGTGGGCGTCTACTGTATGATCGAGGCTTTGCGCAAGGTCAAGGGCAAGCCGCTGGGGATGGAATTGTACGCTGTGGCTACCGTGCAGGAAGAAGTGGGTGTGCGCGGAGCCACCACTTCAGCCATAGGTCTCGATCCGGATATCGGCATCGCCGTGGATATCACTCTGGCCAACGACGTGCCCGGCGCTGCCGAACACGAACGCGTTACCGTCTTGGGCGAAGGCGCCGCCATCAAGATCATGGACAGCTACTCAATTTCCAACCCCAAATTAGTTGAGCACCTGAAAAAAGTCGCAACAAAGAATAAGATCAAGGTACAGATGGAGATCCTTCCACGCGGCGGCACCGATGCCGGCGCCATCCAGCGGGCGAGCAAAAACACTGCCGTGGTGACGATTTCCATCCCCACCCGTTACGCCCATTCCACCGTGGAAGTCTGCAATAAGCATGACGTGCAGGCCTGCATTGACTTGCTGGCGGCGTATATTCTGGATACTGCACCCCGGGATTACGTGCTGTAATAAGCGGTCCGTTCAATGTGCCGTCAGACGTCCTCGTCTGACGGTGGGAAAGTGTCGGACGAGGACGTCCGACACCACGAACAGTTTACAAGCTACTAGCAACCAGAAACTAGCAACAAAATGAAAATTTCCGTCCACCGCGCGCCCGGAACTCGCGACTTTCTCCCTGAGGAGATGGCTCTACGCCGCTACGTGCGCAAAGTCATCGAGGAGACCTTCGAACTCTATGGCTTTCAGCCGCTGGAAACTCCCGCCTTCGAACGTCTGGACGTCCTGACCGGCAAGTACGGTGAAGAGGCCGACCGGCTGATCTTCAAGATCATGAAGCGCGGCGAAGAGCTGGAAGCGGCCAAACTGAGCGGCGACCTGGCCGATCTGGGTCTACGCTACGACCTGACCGTTCCCCTCGCGCGCGTGGTGGCCATGAACCGCGGCGAATTAACCTTCCCCTTCAAACGCTACCAGATCCAGCCGGTGTGGCGCGCCGAACGCCAGCAGAAGGGCCGCTACCGCGAATTCGTGCAATGCGACGTGGATATCGTGGGTACGACCTCCCTTGCCGCTGATGCTGAAATCATCGCCTTGACGGATCATGTATTGCATCGGCTGGGCATTCCCGGATACCGCATCCACTTAAATCACCGCAAACTGTTGCAGGCTATAGCTCAAGCCGCCTCCATCCCTGATGAACGGTTTCTGGAGATGTGCGTCACCATTGACAAAGCGGATAAAATCGGGCTGAACGGGGTGTGGGAGGAGTTGGCAAATAAAGGCTTCATCACTGAGCAAATAGTGAGGTTGAAGGAGATGCTCTCTGCCCCGCATGATCCGAATGTGGCATTGCAGCATATCCAGCCGTTTCTCGAAAAGCTCGAGAGCGGTCAAATAGCATTACGGGAAACTACCGCTTTTCTTTCGCATCTCCAAGACATGAATGTCCCTCGTGAACGCGTATCTCTGACTCTTCACTTAGCTCGTGGCCTGGACTACTACACCGGCCCTATTTTCGAGACGCTGGTGGAGACGCCGCGCATCGGTTCCATCACGGGCGGGGGACGTTACGACAACCTGATCGGTATGTTCTGCGGGGAAGCGATTCCCGCCGTCGGCACCAGCCTGGGCATCGAGCGCATCATCGAAGTCATGCGCGAACTGAAGCTGTTCGGCGAAATATCCGAAGGGTCGGCCAGGGTCTTAGTCGCGGTGTTCTCACCCGAAACCGAAAACGAAGCCCTGAAGATTGCCGCCGAACTGCGCCGCGCGGGCGTTCCCACCGAAGTCTTTCTGGAGTCTAACAAGAAGCTCGGCAAGCAGTTCGCGTATGCCGACAAGAAGCGCATTCCTTATGTCATCGTCGCCGGGCCGGACGAGATCAGCCAAGGAGTGGTGACGCTGAAAAATTTGCAGACGGGGGAACAGAAGGTCGTTGACCGCGCTCAGATCATCGAGGAATTGAATCAGCGATTCAGACTAGAGTAAATAAAAGGAATCCCCATGGCAGATGATGCGAACAAGCTCACTCCCGAGCAAGAAGACCAGATGACTCCCGAGCAGCGCGAACAGCACTGGCTGGACCACATCTATGAAGCCAACGTCCGGCAATTGACGATCCGTTCGGTCATCACCGGATGCATTCTGGGCGGCATCATGTCTCTGGCCAACCTCTACGTCGGCTTAAAATCCGGTTGGGGCTTGGGCGTGGACATCGCCGCCATTATCCTCGCTTTCGCCATCTGGAAGGGGTTGGCAAGCGCGTTTCCCAAGCTGGTGCGCCAGGAATTCAACATCCAGGAAAACACCATCATGATGACCACCGCTGTGGCCGCTTCCTGGATCTCCTCGGCGGGATTGGTCTCCGCTGTGCCGGCCTTGACCATGGTCAGCGGCCGCGTCTTCGAATGGTGGCAATTGATCATCTGGATCTCTTCCATTCTGATGTTGGGTCTGTTCATGGCGCTGCCCTTAAAGCGCCAGATGATCACCGTCGAACGCTTGCGGTTTCCGTACAATATCTCCGTGGTGGAAACGCTCAAAGCCATGCATTCCAAAGGCGGAGAAGCCATCCAGAAGGCCAAAGCGCTGGGCCTGGCCGGGGTTGTGGGGATTATCACCGCCACGCTGCGGGATGGCATGGAGTGGTTGCAACCGCTGTACACTCTACCGGCTACCTTGGGTCGGGTGACCATGAACACGCTGACCATCGCCGTCGAACCCGGCTTCATCATGATGGGCATCGGAGCGCTATTCGGCATCAAGGTGGGAATCAGCATGCTGGTGGGCGCGCTGTTGAATTACGGCGTGCTGGGGCCCTATCTGATCAACAACAACGTGGTGCGCCACCCGGCTCCAATGGTGCGAGCCGTGGAAGCTCCTCAGTTTCCGATCACTCTGGCGCCGGGCCAGCAATTGGCCGTCTCCCTGGAACGAGCCAACAACACCCACGAACTTTCCGGCGGAGCCGCTACCGATAATTTAGTCTACACCTGGACGCAAACGAAAACCTACGCCGGTTACGAAACTCTGCTTGCCGATCTGAACGCCGAACGTCTGATAGACGGCAGTCCCAATCCGCTCTACCGCCGCGTGATCTTCAAGGATACTCTGCGCGCGGGCGTCGCTGCGCCGGTGCTGCTGGCGCGCGCGCCGGGAGATACCTTGCGCGAGACGCATTTCGCACTATCGGCAGATACCACGGCGGTTTCCGCCCTCGCCTCATTGGGATTCACTCCCGGAGCTTCACGTCATGAATTTATTGGGGGCTTCCGCAATATTGTGGCCTGGTCCATGTGGCCGGGAGCGGGAATCCTGGTGTCAGCGGGCCTGCTGGCGTTGTTTCTGCAATACAAAACCCTGGCGCGCACCTTCACCAGTTTTGCCTCCGGGTTCCGCCGCAAGAAGGGCGTGAAAGAGAGCCCCTTGGAACGCGTCGAAATTCCCGGGACCTGGTTCTTGTTAGGTTTCCTGCTCACCGGAATATTCTGCCTGGTGGTGCAGATCGCCCTCTTCTCCATCCTCTGGTGGATGGGAGTCATCGCCGTGTTGGCTACCTTCTTCCTGGCGGCGGTGGCGGCACGGGCCGGAGCCGAAGTCGGCATCAATCCCATCGGCGCGATGGGCAAGGTGACGCAGTTGGCTTACGGCATCATCGCTCCGGGCAATATGACCACCAACCTCATGACCGCCAATGTCACCGCGGGCGCCGCCTCCAGTTGCGCCGACACGGTCGGCAACCTGTATGTCGGGCACAAGATCGGCGCGAATCCCCGCAAGCAGTTCATCGCGCAGATG
>JAGVQJ010000015.1 GCA_020051775.1 Calditrichota bacterium
CCAGATGACACCTTTGCAATGTACCTCGATGGTTTTCGGCTTCATCTCAAGATCAATGGCTTCGTATTTACAGTCTTTTAAACATGCCATCATAGCTTCATTCGCCGCGTAGCGGGAATCCAGCACGTAAAGAGGCGGATAAGCCATCTCCCGGCTATAAATAGCCTTGCGGGTATTCATCCCAAAGTTGTATTCGTCCGCCACTTCGAGGGTACAGGCCGCGGCGCATTCCCCGCAGGAAGTACAGTTCTCATTGACAAAGCGGGGTTGAAGCAGTACTTTCGTTTCGTAATTTCCCGGGTTTCCAGTAATCTGCTCGACCGAAGCCAGCGTCAAGATTTTCACACGCGGATTGTCACGCAGCCTACGGAAGTTGATCTCCAGGCCGCATTGGGGCGGGCAAAGTTTAGGGAAGTATTGGTTCATCTGCGCCACGCGTCCGCCCAGAAACGGTTCCTTCTCCACCAGCACGGCAGACAACCCCATCTCTGAGGCTTCGACCGCTGCTGTAATACCGGAGATGCCTCCGCCGACTACCAGCAGATCCGTATTAATCGTATCACCTTCAGGGGAAACGTTCATCATGCCATTAGCTCCATGTATTTAATTTTTGCGAGCGTGATCTTATTTCATGCGGCTTGAGACTCGCCGGCTTCGCGTCTGATGCTGCGGGCAAAAGTCAACGCCAGCATGCGATAGAACATGTGGCCGAACTTTGAGTAAGGCGCATACCACAGCAGGAAGAACACCAGCACCAGGTGCAGGTAGTAATCCAGATAAGCAATGACCGGAATTTCGGCCAAGCGCAATGCCCAAGCCAGCATTCCCGTCAACCCCACCGACGTGATCATAATCAGGAACAGCCAGTCCTGATAACTGCCGGAATAATCCTTTGCGGCCAAACGCTTGGAGATCAACATCCAGCCCCCAATCAGCATGGCCACCCCGGATGCCACCCCTAAAATTTTGATGGGGTTGGGCAGGTTGATCGGACTCTCAAGATAGACCGGACTGCCCAGTTCTTGCAGGATCACAGTGGCAAAGAGCGCCAATCCAGCCGTGGCCATAGCGCCAATGAAACCGTAAAAGATCAGCAGGTGTCCCCAACGTCGTGGCTTATTTTCTTCGCACTTGTCGAATTTGCTGTGCGGAATGAGCTCCAGACCTACGGCAATCAACGAGGGGATGAAACTGGGACCTTCACCGGCTGGCATCGTCGAGCGCATTGCGTTCCAGAAGCGGAACAACCCTACGGCGGCAAAAGCGAAGATCAAGGCATTGCCTCCCATGAACAGCATCTCCAGGATACCGTGCGGGAAGGGGTGGGCGTAATCCACTTCACCGCCGGTGGCGAAGAGGTAGCCATAGTCCCCTTCCGATCCTATCGCTAGCACCCCCAGCAGGATCACCGCCGGAATCAGAAGCAGTATCGGCAACGCCAGGGGGCTGGCTAAGGCTTTTCCCATGAAACTGGGGTAGGAGTAATGTTGGAACGCGAAGGCTCGAACCGCCGCCAAGACGTCACCGGGGCGAACTTGGCGCGGGCACTTGGTCGAGCAGTCATTACACTGGTGGCAAATCCAGATGTCGGGATCTGCCATCAACGATTCCTTCGCCCCCCACTGTGCGAGAATCATCTCTTTTCGCGGAAAAGGATTATCAGCAGGAGTAAGCTTGCAGGTGATGGAACAGGTTGCGCACTGCATGCACTGTTTCAAATCTCCGCCGCCGACCTGCTTTACCTTTTGGATGAAAGCCAGATCAGGTTCCAACCTCATCACACCAGTCATGGGTGGCCTATGTCCTTATGGTGAATTATTTCACGATTTAAAAGATATGCTTACACTTCGAATGCCAAACCACCGCCCATAAATATGGCCGTCAAACCTCGTTCCCTTAAAATACGCACTGCCTCTATTGATCTCGGGCCCCGCGCACAGACAACTATTACCTTTCCTTTTACCGGTATTTCGGAAATTCTACTGCGCAATTGCGTAAAAGGGATACTCAACAAACGTGCGCAGGAAACGGGGAAGGGACGGTCCTTTTGCTCGGTTGTTTCGCGAACGTCCAGCACCAGTGAATCTTCAATGTATCGGGTCAAATCCTGTGGGGGAAAACTATAAATTCCTTCTTCACGCTCCGCCAGAGCAGTGTAAGCCAGCGCATGTATAGGATCCAACGCCACGGCAAAAGGCGGCGCGTATGCCGGTTCAAAATCCCGAATCTGATGAAGAGTGATCTTCTGTCCGAGCATGATTGAGGCCGTGTTGACCAGCGCCACCGATTGATTTGAGCCGACCGCCTGCACACCCAGAATCCGAGCGCTGGCGGTATCATAAATCAGCGTTGCCCAAAGATCTCGAGCCTCGGGATAGAAGTGTGCCTTATCCTGAAAACAACCCCAGACGGCATTTGCTTTGAATCCTGCCTTGACGGCCTGGCGAACCGTCAAGCCTACCGCCGCGACCGCCAGATCGAAAATCTTCAGGCAGGTGGTTCCCAGAACCGGTCCCAAAGAATCATCCTGTCCGGCGATGATATTGGCGGCAATTCGTCCCATACGCGAAGCTAGCGAACTTAACGGCATCAAGCAGGGTTTACCCGTCAACGCATGCATGGTCTGAACGCAGTCACCTACGGCAAAGACATGCGGTAGACTGGTATGCAGGCAGGTGTCAACCTGGAGACCGCCCGTCTCCCCGATCAAAGCTCCAGCGGCAGCTGCCGGTTCGACTTGAGGCCGCACCCCCAGATTAAGCAGGATCCGGTCAAAGCCCTCAAAGACCTTTGATCCAGCTATTACCCGAAGTGCATCACCGGAAGACTCAATCTTTTCCAGCCGGTGGCTCAGGCGGAGGTCTATTCCCTGGCGCTTGAGTTCCGCTTCCACCACTCGCGCTAAAGACCGACCGATTACGCCGCTTAATACTTGGGACTGTTCTTCAAAGAGCGTGACTTCGATTCCCCACAGTGCGCGCAACGATTCACACAATTCACAGCCAATGAACCCGCCCCCTACGATGGCTACTCGCGAAATCTTCCCCTGCTCGGCTGCTTTGCGCAGTGCCATAGCTTCCTCCGGTCGGGTGAAACAACTGACGCCCGGAAGTTGTAATCCTTCGATGGGAGGTTTAACTGGAACCGCGCCGGTCGCTATGACCAGCTCATCGTAGGGGAAAGTTATGCTTTCATTCGTGCTTAGGTCGCGCGCCGTCACCAAACGTTTTTCCGGGTTCAGGTTTTCCGCGCGCCTCCGGCAAAGAACTTTAACCCCTTTGGCAGCCGAGAAGAATTCCGGAGTCTTTTGCACTCCATAGGGCGTAACCGTCAACGAGCTGAAATCCTGTACGTCTCCGGACAAGTAATAGGGTAAGCCACACCCGGCCCAGGATATATAGTCAGTTGTCTCCAGAACCGTAACTTCTGCATGAGGCAACAGCCGCCGCACTCGGCAGGCAGCCTTCATCCCGGCGGCGGAAGCCCCGATGATCAGGATCTTCATCTCAAGCCGCGCTCCGCCGCAGCGATAACGCTATTTTGTAAAAGGCGGTAACCATCAGTATGCCCAACGCCCAGATCCCCAGGGCGACAAAGATTTCGGTGACGGAAGGAAAATACTCATGCACTTGTCCGGCGGTCGAAGGAATGAACCCCGTGACCACCATGCCCATGCCCTTGTCAATCCAGATAGAAGCAAACAGCGCCGCGCAGGCCACTACCAGCAGGTTCTCTTTGGCTCGAAACTTAGGATTAAGGAGCAAAATCAGCGTCAACACCGCCAGGGCGGCGGAAGTCCACATCCAGGGAACGAGCGCGTGATGATTTCCCAGACCGAAGTATAGATACTCGAAATGAGCCATATGCTCCGGTATGTTGCTGTAAGCGGCGGTGAACACTTCCATGAGGAAGAAGAACACATTGGCGCACATGGCGTAGGTGGCGATCACGGCCAGCTTCTGGATCGGTTCCCGGCCTACGTCGTATTTGGCGACTTTGCGCAGAATCAGGCATACCAGTATTAGCAGCGCCGGGCCGGAAGCGAACGCCGAGGCCAGGAAGCGAGGCGCCAGCACGGCGGTCATCCAAAAGGGACGGGCGGCCAGACCGCTATACAGGAATGCCGTCACGGTATGGATACTGATGGCCCAGGGAATGGAAAGGATAATGACCGGCTTGATCCAGTGCGGTGGCGCGATGCCTTTGCGTTCTGCGGATAGCGTCACCCGGCTGATGAGGACATTCAACAGCAAATATCCCATCAGGGCTACCGTGTCCCACAACATCATGGATCGGGGTGAAGGATGCAGGAACAAATTGATGACACGGAACGGCTGCCCCATATCCACAACGATGAACAGCACGCACATGGTCACGGCGGAGATGGCTAAAAATTCTCCCAGAATGGTGATCTTCCCAAAAGCTTTATAATTGTGCAGGTAGTAGGGCAACACAACCATTACAGCCGAAGCGGCCACTCCGACCAGGAAGGTGAACTGCGCGATGTACAAACCCCAGGTAACGTCCCGGCTCATTCCGGTTACCGTCAATCCGTTGCGGAACTGGTGAAGATAAAAGAGCCCACCGATTACCATCACGCCTGTTAGGCTGATGATCCACATCCAGTATTTACGATCACCATATAACGCCTTTTCCAGCATACGAAACCCCTAGACGATATAGTATACCTGGGGACCGGTGCCCAGGCTCGGTTTGCGGCGGATGGTATACGCTGAACTGAGCAGCTCGCGTACTTCGGATTTATGATCACTGAGGTCGCCGAAAGTCAGCGCTTTTTCGGAGCAGGCTTCCACACAGCTCGGCAATTGCCCTCGTGATAGACGCTCATCGCAGAAAGTGCATTTTTCAACCACACCTTTGGTGCGAGTGGGGTAATCCGGTTGAATTTTCGCGAGATGCTGGCGAGGGTCGCGCCAGTTGAAGCTGCGCGAGCCGTAGGGACAGGCGGCCATACAATAACGGCAACCGATGCAGCGATGCCAGTCCATCATGACGATGCCGTCTTTTTCCCGTTTCCAGGTTGCCTGGGTGGGGCAAACGCGCACGCAGGGAGGGTTCTCGCAATGGTTGCACATGACCACCAGGGGAGACCAACGTATACTCTCGGTTAAATGCTCATGCTCCTGATCCTCAAACGCGCGGTCGAATCGTTCCTTCCAAATCCAGCGGATATTGTCGTCAGGATTGTCAATCAGAGGGATGTTGTGGGTCTGATTGCATGCCTCGATGCACTTCGTGCAGTTGTCCAATTCCAGGCACTTGCGCAGATTCACGACCATAGCCAATTGTTTCGTGGCGTGGGACGACCCCTGGGGTAATTCGGCCGCGGACAACTTCTTTAAAAGCGGGATCGAGGCCAGACTTAAGCCGCTGAGACCGGCATACTTCATAAAATCCCGTCGGTCCATCATCTTACCTCCGTTCCCATCGAAGCGGGCTGCACCAGTGGTTCTACATGGCAATCCCAGCAGTAAGGGTTGACGGCGAGCGCATTATGACAGCGGTCGCAGAATTTGGCTTTGTCGGTGTGGCAGTTCATGCAGGTGCGCGATAAGCTCATGTCAAAGTGGCGACCGTCGGCAGTAGCGTAATCGCGCTGGTCGTTGCGCACCACGGAATCCCGCCACTGGTTCAGGAGGTTCATGTGAGTGACTTTCATCTCCACCGAAGGCAACACACACTTGTCTTTGCCGGGAATGTTACGGGTGGCAATCTCAGGGTCTTGTAGAGGCGGCACCGAACGGAACAGGTTCGTCCAGACCGGGGTCAGCACCAGCGCCAGAAAAACCGCCAGTCCCAGCACGATGCGGTTGAAATCACGCGGCATCTTGTTTGTTCTCCAAAGGCTTGGTAATCGGAGTTCCCCGCAAATCAGTCAAGCGCTCATTTTCACCCTTCATGATCAGGGCATTGCCTACCAGCTCGTGCAGTCCTGCCACTTCGACTCCCGGAGTCCAGTATTCCAGCAGAGGCGGTAGCGTGGCTTTATCAATGGCGCACATACATACTAAAAGGTTCACCTCTTTGGTGTCACGCACATACTTGACGGCGTTGGCGCGAGGCAGACCGCCGCGCATTCGACTTTCGATATTCTCATCGGTGCCTAAGCCTGACCCGCTGCCGCAGCAGAAAGTCTGTTCTCGAATAGTGTCCTCGGGCATTTCGTGGAAATTCTTCATCACCTGTTGCAGTACATAACGCGGCTCATCGAATAGCCCCATGCAACGCGCCGGATTGCAGGAATCGTGGAAGGTGGCGTTCCAGTGGTTGTTGCGACTGGGATCGAGCTGGATCTTGTTGTGACGAATCAGGTCGGCGGTAAATTCGCTGATATGTACCATCTTGGTCGAGGCGGCATTTGCGAAGACGGTACCGGTGAGGGATGACTTGGGCACCTGCAGGAAATCCGCCGGGCCGTTCATAGTATCCATATACTGGTGTAGCACCCGCCACATGTGGCCGCATTCACCACCCAGAATCCATTTGACGTCCAATCGTTTGGCTTCGGAGTAGATCTTGGCGTTCAATCGCTTCATCATTTCGTTGGAATGGAACAGCCCAAAATTGCCGCCTTCGGAAGCGAAAGTGCTCAATGTGTAGTCCAGTCCGATCTCATGGAATAGCGCCAGGTAGCCCAGCAGGGTGAAGTAATGCGGCTGCGCGAAATAATCGGCGGAGGGGGCTACGAAGAGAATTTCATGCCCTTTTTCGTTAATGGGAGCCTTGACTTTTATTCCGGTCAGCTCCGCCAACTCGTCAACGGCGAATTCCACGCTATCTTTGAAGCCGTGAGGTTGAATACCGAGATGGTTGCCGGTGCGGAAGCAGTTGGCCAACGGAGTGTTGATCCATTCGATGGACAATCCCAGCAAGTTCAGCAGTTCCCGACCCATCATCGTAATTTCGGCGGTGTCAATGCCGTAGGGGCAGAAGACTGAGCAGCGACGGCATTCAGTGCATTGATAGAAGTAGTAAAACCACTCCTTCAGCACCTTCTCGTCCAGATCGCGAGCGCCCACCATGGCGCCCATGATCTTGCCGGCTTTGGTGAACTGCCGCCGATAGACTGAGCGTAGCAGTTCAGCGCGCAACACCGGCATGTTCTTGGGATCTCCCGAGCCGATGTAAAAGTGGCACTTGTCAGCGCAAGCGCCGCAGCGCACGCAGATATCCATGAACACCTTGAAGGAGCGGAAGCGCATCAGGCGATCCCGCATCCCTTCAAAGATGATCTTCTTCCAGTCCGGCGGCAATTTCCAATCCTGATCCGTGGGCTGCCATTTTTTGGCGTGAGGCAGATCCAGGTAATTGAGCGTCTCCGGCACCGCGCCGTAACAGATTACGCCTTTGCGAAATTCGACCGTCGGGTCAGTCCAGCTCTTGGCTGGAGGTTGATAAGTGATCCGGGCGAGCTCCTCGGGTTTCAGCTTGCCTTGGGACATTGCTTCTCCTTATCCAGGGGCAGTTCGGCCGCCTTCATAACGTCGCGGAACTCGTCCTCGTATTCCTCATAAGTGTGTACTTTAACTTGTGGATTCCAGGGGTTCAGGTGTCGGCGCATGCGGTTGTTATTAGCCAGGTTGCGAGTAGGGCTTAAGAATACACCAGCCAGGTGCATTAATTTGCTGAAGGGGAAATAGGCGATAAGACTACTGACCAAAAACATGTGGATGTAGAACATCGCCCCAATACCTTCGGGAACCACTGGCTTTAAGCTGAACAGTCCCATGGCCAGTTTTTTGACGCCCACCAGGTCAACTTTGAAAAAATAGCGCATCAAAATGCCGGTGGCGGCAATGGCGAGGATCAGCAGAAGGGGGAAGTAGTCGCTGGCATTGGAGATATAGCGAATCCGGGCGTCCAGCAAGCGGCGCAGCAGCAGAAAACTTATTGCCGCTACGATGACCGCATCGGTGGCCAATAACATGGGCAATCCAACCTGGAAGAAACTGTCCAGATTCTGCATCCCCACCACCCAGAAGGGAGTGGGTTCCACAAAGTACTTGAAGTGCCGCAAGAAGATAATCAGGAAAGCGTAGTGAAACGCCAGCGCTCCGGCCCAGAGCCATTTACTGGATCCGTATACCAGTTTGGGACCTTCCTTGAGCTCCACCTTGGTATTGCGAAACAGCGAACGAAACAGAAGAACTTCAAGCGCCATGCGGCCTACGACACCCAAGCCGGTAGAGGGGTTGTCCAAGGGACTATGCTGGATCCAATCCAGCGATTTTTGTTGGCCGGTCGAAGTGGGAATGCGGAAAGGAACCGGCAATTTTGCCCATTTCAACACCCGACTGGTGAAACCGACCAGAAAGATGAGCAGAGCACAGTAAGGAATTACAATACCCCAGAATGGGGCGCCTCCCAACGATGCTCCCAGTGCGGGGATGACGATCAGTAATGCAAGGATCAGCAGAGAAAATCCGAATTTCATGATTCCTTTTCTCCCGCAATGGAGGTCTCACCATTACATACCGTTTTCATACGCAAAGCCAGATACGACTGTCGGCGCCACTCTCCAGCCTGGATTTCATACAACTTCTCACGTGCAACCATGTAACGGTCGAAAGCAGTAAGCAATAGGCCGTCCAAGCGCGTTTCCAAGTTCTGCATCTGCAATGATAGCTGCTCCGTATGAATATCGGAACCAAGAGTTTCTCGCAGCGTCAATTTCAATAATGGGATAAAATTCAATGCTTGGGCAGGAGTGAAGTTTTGCACGGCGCGAATCTTGATCCAATCCTCCACCAATGCTTGATCGTTCACACTTTCAAGCCCAAGGCAGAGGGCTTCCAGAAGTGTCGCCGTCTGGTTCTCCAGCGCAGCGCCCACGGGATTCTGGAAGTGGGCCTTGCGATTCTGGAAGAAATCCCTGGCATTGGCGGGATAGCTTTCCAGTATCAGCTTCTGCCATTTGACTCGAATGGCAGAACGACGCGCAGTAATCAGTTCGTGCAAGTTCATAAAATGGTCGAGAATTGCATTGGTAATCCCCGGGGAAGGGTGGAGAGCCTTCCCCGGAGGAACAACCTACTAGCTCAAACACAACCGGTGGGTTTGGGCAGTCCCGCTACTTTACAAGCTCCTTTCGCTGGTCCTGATGGATACAGATCGTAGATCTCCTTCAGCGAAAATCCAGTCTCCTTGCAAAGCTTGCGAATCATCGGCGCGATACCAAACTGCTTGTAGTAATCCCGCAAATAATTGGCGACTTTCCAATGCGACTCTGTCATGGCACCAACGCCTTCAGTGCTCGCCAGCGCCAGAGCGACATCCTGGTTCCAATTTTCGGGTTCGGCCATAAAGCCGTCTTCGTCCACTTCGATTTTGACACTGCCATGCTCGAACGTTGCCATGGCTCCTCCTATGTTATGTAAATATTTTGGTTTGTGCTTACTATCTCATTTCAATGACGCCACAGGGGCATTGCTCCGCGCATTTCTTACAGCCATTGCAAATTTCCAACTTGAACAGGTAGGGCAGACCCTTGATGACCGGTTTTTTAATGGCGCCGTCCTGACAATAAGACCAGCATTGGCCGCACTCGAAGCAGGAACCGCAAGACATACAGCGGAAAGCTTCGGCAAGTGCCTCGGCCTCGGTGAGAGTCGAGGTGATCTCGAGGTCGCCTTTAGCCAAGCGGGTCGCCGGATCCAGCTTTTGGGCTTCCGTGCGCACTTTCTGCTCGAAGTAGTTCAGCAGCAGCCGGTCGTGAGATTGTACAGGTAGATTGGTCTCATCCTCGAAAGGCAGTCCGCGCAGCTCGCGGTGAATGGTATCGGCGGCTCGGCGCCCCTGATATACCGCAATAGTCACCAGACCCAGCTCTAAATCATCGCCGCCGGCATAGACGCCGTTGACCTTGGTATGGCCTCGATCATCTACCTTAACCCAATCGCGCCCTTCACGAAGGTCATCGAAGCCGGCAAAATCAGGTTCCTGACTAATGGCGGCAATAATGGTGGAACAGGGTAATTCGAAAGTGTCGCCGGCAATGGGCACCGGGCGGCGGCGTCCGGAAGCATCCGGCTCGCCAAGTTCCATGCGCTGGCAGATCATCCCCACGGCCTTGCCATCTTTGGTGATCACCTGAAGCGGGGCAGCCAGGAACATCAGACTGACGTTTTCTTCTTCCGCACCGACGATTTCTTCTTCGATGGCAGGCATTTCCGTGCGAGTACGACGGTAGAGGATGGTCGCTTTGGCTCCCAGGCGGCGAGATACGCGTGCGGCGTCTATAGCCGTATCTCCGCCTCCCACTACTACCACGTGATCTCCCAAGTCCACCGGTTTCCCGGAATTAGCCTGATTCAGGAAGGCTGTGCCGGTCCATAGGTTGGCCACCTCTTCGCCGGGGATGCCCAACTTCTTGCCCTGGTGCGCGCCAATCCCCACGAAAATGGCCTTGTAATCTTTCTGCAGATCCTGATAGGGGATGTCTCGACCTATCACTGTCATCGGTTTCAATTCCACGCCGAGGTCGAGAATGCGCTGCATTTCAGCATCCAGGATTTTGCGGGGGAGACGATAGGCAGGGATACCATAACGCAGCATCCCGCCGGTCTGCGGAAACGCTTCAAATACGGTGACGGGATAGCCCAGCCGGGCTAACTGGTAGGCGCAAGACATGCCCGCCGGACCGGAACCGATCACGGCGATTTTTTCGGAATATCTTTGTGCCGGAGCTGTGAAACCTATCCTTTGATCGAGAGCCCAATCACCGATGAAGCGTTCTAGATTATTGATGCCGACGGAGCCTTCTTTTTCCTGCCGGTTGCATCCCGATTCACAGGGATGCGGGCAGACGCGACCGCAACTGGAGGGGAAGGGGTTTTTCTCTGCGAGAATGTCGAAGGCCTTGCGGAAAGATTCCTCGATGGTGCGACCTTGCTTTTCAGCCATTGTCAGGGCTGTCAGCATGCCACGAATGTTGGTATGGTTGGGACATTTATCCATGCACGGCGGCATTTTTTCGATCTGGTAAGGACGCAGCGGGGAAGTTTCCACCGAAGAACCTCCGCCACTGGAGAAGCTGCGCATGGTGCCTTTTTTCTTGACGACAACTTTAGCCATTATTAGAATCCTTTATCTGTAGGCTCTCGCCAGTGTGACGAATCGGGCCGCCCAGGTTGGGGTTCCGGCCGCATGCAGGTGCATATAGGAAGCTAAGGTATTTTTAAAAATAAGGCCATCCCGTCCGGGGAAACAGCCCTTGCCTCTTTCGACGTTATAAACAGTCGTGATGTCGGGATTTCCGGAAGTCGCGTGAGTATAATGAAATTCATGTCCCTTTAAATGGGTCCCGCCTGCGAACCAAGGATTTTCCTTATCAATTGTGGCGGTCATATAACCGTGCCCCTGAGGCTTGTCGTGCATTTCCAAATCTATGGGAAACACTCCCGCCAGTGAATACTTCTTTCCTTTCCAGGAGAGTGACCGGCACAGATATATTAAACCGCCGCACTCCGCATAAACGGGAAGACCGGCTCTGGCGGCTTTGGCCACCGCCTTCTGCAACGGCTTGTTGCGCGATAATCTGGCTGCGTGTGTTTCTGGAAATCCCCCACCGATATAAAGCCCTTGGCTGAGTGGAAGGGAGGTATCTGTCAAGGAATTTACTGGGATCAGGTCTGCACCGGCTGTCTGCAGCGCTTCCAGGTTATCGGGATAGTAAAAGGTAAATGCGGAATCATGAAACCAGGCGATGGGAACCTTCTCTCCAGCAGGAGGCGCTATGGTCGGCAATTGATTGGCCTCGCAGGAGGGCGCAGACCCGGCAATCGCCAACAACACGCTCATATCAACATTCTGCTCGAGAATATCCGCAAGCATGGTGCAAAGCCCTTCACCGTCGGCATGTTCCTGCGGAGGAACCAATCCCAAGTGCCGGCCCGGTAAAGCTTTCGCCTGTTCCCAAGACGGCAAAGCTCCGATGACGGGAACACCACATATACTTTCGATCGCCTGCCGGATAACTCGCTCGTGCCGATCTCCGGCAACATGATTTAGAATAACTCCGGCGATATTCACATCCGGATCCAGCCGCCGACACCCCAGAACGATGGCGGCTGCCGTTCGTGTCACTTTGGTGACGTCCAGCACAAGGAATACAGGAGCTTTCAGGAGCTTGGCCAGTTCTGCCGTACTGTAAGTGCCAGCCAGATCCACACCATCGAATAATCCCCGATTGCCCTCGATAAGACTAATATCCGCCGTTTGACAATGGCGCAGGAAAAGGTTCTTTACACCCTCTGATCCCATTAAAAATGAATCCAAATTTCGGGTGGGTTGACCGCTTGCCAGCGTCAACCAAGCGGCGTCAATGTAATCCGGCCCCTTTTTAAAAGTTTGAACTTCAAACCCTCGGCGACGCCAGGCGGCGGCAAGACCCATTGAAATCAGGGTCTTGCCGACGTCTCCGCCACTGCCGGCGATAACTAATCGCGTGTGTGGCGCCCGGGGCGTTTCCAAAGTCATGACGTGAGCCTTACCGGTTAATCGTTGGCGGCGCCTTCCCGATGGGGGAGTTCCAGATAGGTGCCGCCGAAGTAGGTGTACACGCACCGGCCGGATTCCACCAGTTCGCGGATGGCTTCCTTGCAGATCTGCTTGTCCACCCGGTCGCCGAACAGCTCCAGCAGGTTTTTAGTCAGATCCATAGGCTTCAGCTTGCGCAAGCCGGCGGCCTCCTTAACCATGTTAAACATGGCCTCGGCTGCTTCTTGTGCGGTGATCATCTGGGCCATAACAGCCTCTCTTTCGCTAGAACATCAAATGAGCGGAACGCTTGAAGGTCAAGCCGGCGTGTTTGAAGTCGTCAATGTGCAGCTTCTCAAACTGGATGCCGGTCATCTGGAAGAAGCGCGGCCAGCCGATGCGTTCGATCCACTCGCCCAAGCGCTCGTTCTTACGGGCATGACCCTTCCAGACGTTGATAATATTAATGATAGCGTCAGTTACTTCCGGCCAACGCGGGGGGTTATTAGGCAGGTAGGGAATGGCCAGTTTGGAGAACATCGGTTCATGCCGCGCGTTGGAAACTTTGCCGCCCACCCAGATGGAGACGCCATCGTTCAAGGGGTCATTCAATTTCATCGAGGGGCAGACAGTGTAGCAGTTGGCGCAGAACATGCAGCGATCTTCTTCCACCACCACCGACGGCATCCCATCAACTGTGCCCGGGCGAATCGCCGCCGTGGGGCACGAAGCTGAAACGTTGGGGATTTCGCAGGTCTTCTTCAGATTGGCGTGATCTATTTTTGGCGGACGGCGATGGATGCCCAGGATGGCGATATCCGAGCAATGCACGGCGCCGCACATGTTCAGGCAACAGGCCAGAGCGATGCGGCACTTGGCCGGTAGGTCGCTGTGCGTGAAATGTTCGATGACCCCGTCCATGACCGACTTCACGATGCCTGAAGCATCTGTGGCGGCGCTGTGACAGTGAACCCAGCCCTGGGTGTGAACAATGCTGGTGATGGAGCGGCCGGTACCGCCTACGGGATGGCCGATTTTAGCCAAGTCCGCAATCAGCGGGTCTATTTGCGTGGGGTCCGTAAACATGAATTCGATGTTATGGCGGCTGGTAAAGCGCAGGTAACCGCCGCAGTATTTATCCGCCAGATCACAGATCATGCGGATTTTCTGGATGCTCATGAGACGCGATCCACCAGCACGTACGGTAAATAGCTTGGCGCCGCTTTCGGATACGTGCATCAGCACGCCGGGTTTCACGAATTCGTGGTACAGCCACTTGCCGTAATTCTCCTTGATGGCGGGCGGCAGGAACTGTTCATAATGCGGCGGGCCGATATCGGTAACGCGTTTGCGAGTTGGTTCAGGCATGGGTGCTCTCCTTATTTCTGAATTTCTTTAGCCGAATGATGAGTTGGTGGCCGGATCAATTCTTGTCCTGGCCTTCTTCTTCGTCGTCTTCGACCAAATATTCTTCGTAGAAGACGTAGGGATTTTCACGCGGATGGGCGACCATCTCGGGAATCGGTTCCACTCCGATGGTCTCCAGGAAGTTACCCATTCCCATGCGCTGAATGAATTCACCGATGCGTTCGCGGTTCTTGCCTTCTTCACACCAGATTTCCCAAATCCGACCCATCAGATCTTTCAGATCGGTATAGGGAGCCACCGGCTTCCAGAAGGGGATCAGCACCGAAGAGAGCAGGGCGCCTTCAATGATGGGAGCCTTAGAACCGATCAGGACGGTGGCGCCGGTGTCTTTGCCGGGACGCAACGCCTTGGGCATCACATTGATGCAGTGCATGCAACGACGGCAGGTGCTATTGTCAATATCTAACTGCTTGCCATCCCATTCCATGCACTTGCCCGGACAGAAGGCGATGACTTCCTTCTGAATGTTAAGCCCGTTCTTGGTGTATTCCAGCACGGCATCCTGGTTGACGCGGATATTATCCCTCCAGGTGCCGATGATGGATATGTCGGCGCGAGCGACGGAGGCCACGCAGTCATTGGGGCAGCCGGACATCTTGAATTTGAACTTGTAAGGGAAAGCGGGCCGGTGCAGTTCGTCTTGGAAGGACTGGGTCAAATCGTGTGTTAGAGCCATCGTATCGTAGCAGGCCCATTCGCAACGGCTCTTGCCCAGACAGCAAGAAGGCGTGCGTACATCAGATCCAGATCCGCCCAGATCGAAGCCGATAGCCGTCAGTTCCGCAAAAATCGGTTCCAGTTCATCTGTGCGCGTGCCTAACAAAATGATGTCGCCGGTGGATCCGTGCATGTTGGTCAGCCCAGAACCGCGCTTTTCCCAGATGTCGCAGATTTTGCGCAAAGCATCGGTTTTATAGTACCAACCGGCGGGTTGGTTCACACGAACAGTGTGAAAGTGGGATACGTTGGGGAATTCCGCCGGTAGATCACAATACCGGCCGATCACGCCACCGCCGTACCCCAACACGCCGACGATGCCGCCATGTTTCCAATGCCCGATTTTCTCATTGTAAGACCTTTCCAGCAGACCCAAAAGGTCTTGGGATGCCAGGCTTGATTTCGCCGCCATTTTGATTTCGCTAACGAAACTTGGCCAAGGTCCTTTTTCCAGCTCGTCCAATTTCGGTGTTGGAGGAAGTTTGTCCGCCATGCTATCTCCTTATATCTTTATGTAGTTGCATCCTCTGGCAAAGTAGGTAAGGAAATTGTCAATCAGAGCACCCAAACAATTGTTAGAGAACATACAACACGTGACTTTTTTCACATTACGCATGAAATATATATGAATACATAGGTTCTGTCAAGTATTTTTCCTATTTTTTTTAAGAAAATTTGTAGCGTGATGCAACATACGACTTATTAAAGAAACATTTATGTTGCAACTGCGTGAGAATCGAAGGTGGTAAATTGAAATTCTGGGGTATATGTTAAAGATCTAACAATTCAGGTTTTATCATTAGTATTTCGATGCGGGTAGGATATCTACGATGCCGGATTGCATTTGGTAAAAGGCGCCGACGATGCTGCTTTTTATTTCCGTTAAAAGTGGGGATAATATAGGGGATGTAGTGAGGCTTTGGATGGTTCTATAAACCTGCATTACGCAGGCATTTTCCTCAGAATCACCAGGTAGGTGCGCAGAAGTTTCAATAGCCGGCCGCAATGATTCCCGCAGAAACACGAAGTTGTCTGCGGGTGGACTCATGGCGGTTTGAATAGCGCCGCATTTCTCATGTCCCAAGACGATTATAAGGGGAATACGGAAGAGCTGTAGTGGTAGAGCCACGCTTTCGATGCCGATCCGGTCGATACTACAGCCGGCGCTTCGCACCACGAACAGGTCGCCGAGACCGGCATCGAAAATTATTTCAGGAGAGGTTCTCGAGTCGGAACAACCAACTACCACAGCCAAGGGAGCTTGCGCGGCAGATACTTTTTGGCGATGTCGCGGATCCTGCCGGGGATGATGCATAACGCCCTTAATGAAACGCTGGTTACCTTCAAGCAGTTTTGCCAGAGTCTCTTCTGCTGCCATTCTCGTCATGGTTTTTTAGAATTATAGAAACTCACCAGGGATTGCACCAAACCCGGCACGGAATGCTCGTCCGCCTCTACAGTGACCTCTATTCCTGATTCCATGATCACTCCGCTGGTGGTTGGGCCGATGGAAGCCACGACTGATTTTGAGGCCAGTTCGCGCGCAGCTTCCAGCCCCATGATTTCCACCAGGCCTGTCAGAGTGGCTCCGCTGGTAAACATGATAATGTCCGGCTGTTCAAGGCGCAGATGAGTTTTCAAGCCCTCATCCCACACTGCCGTTTTGGTAGAATAAACCTGCAGAGAATGAACATTCGCTCCGGCTGCTCTCACCGCCAATTCGATACGATCATCGCCTTGATTGCCCCGCACGCGGATAACTTGGACGCCAGATCCGAGATACCCTGGTAGTTCCCGCACTAAGCCGGCCGTAGTTAGGGGATCCGGCACCAAGTCCGGATTAAAACCAAGGAAGCGCAGCATTCTCAAAGTGCCAATACCAATGACTCCGATGCGAAAATTGGACAACTTGCGTAGATCGTGCCGTTTTTTAAATTGAATCATGAAATGTTGCACGCCATTTTCGCTTGAGAATACCAGCCAGTGCCGAGGGCGAGTTTCCCATTGTTGCAATAGCGGCGTCAGCTGGTCCCACAGGATGAGATCTTCATAATCCTGGATAGCCAGAGTCGGAAAGGGCATAATATAGGCGCCGTGTCCCCGCAGCAGATTATACAACTCTTCCGCTTGGCTGGAGGGTCGCGTGACCATGACTTTCTTCCCGGACAAGGAACCGGTCTGAACCCAGCCTAATTCATCGTGCAGAGAAACCACCTCGCCGATAATGAACAGCGCCGGTGGAGTAATTCTAGCCTTTTGGACCAGCATGGGCAAATCCTTCAAAGCGCCTTTGACCGTGCGTTGCAGCGCGGTGGCGCCTCGTTCGATCATGGCTGCAGGAGTTTCCGGATCCATGCCTCCAGCCAGAAGCCGGCTTACCACCTGCGGCAGCTGCGTCACTCCCATGTAACCTATCAGAGTGCCGTCTCGGCCTTGGGCCAGCCATTCCCAAGGCACCTGGCATTCCTGGTTGTTAGCGGCTTCGTGCGCTGTGATTATTGTCAGAAAACCTGACTTGCCGCGATGTGTGACCGGAATGCCGGTAAAAGCTCCGGCAGCTAAACCGGCGGTAATCCCAGGAACCAGTTCATACGGAATGCCGTGGCGCTTTAAATGGAGAGCTTCTTCACCGCCGCGACCGAAAACGAAGGGGTCTCCACCTTTCAAGCGAACCACTGTCAGGCCTTCCAAGGCCAACCGGGTTAGCAACTCATTGATTTGATCTTGTTCCAAGGTGTGGTAGCCGCTGGCCTTGCCGACGAAATACCTTTGCACTTGAGGCGGCAACGCCGCGATCAGTTCCAAAGATACCAGGCGGTCGTAAACCACAGCGTCGCAGCTTTGCAGGGTTTCAAGCCCACGCACGGTGATTAATTTAGGATCACCCGGCCCAGCGCCGACCAAGTAGACTTTACCAACTGTTTTTAGGGCTGAGATATTTTGTTCGTTATTCATGGGAATCAAGGTAGTTCTTCAGCCAGTGTCTCCAGGAAGCTTCTGGGGATTTCAGCTTAGCCCAGCTTGCCCACTGTGCTGCGTCTGCCGAGAGAAATCTCTGATAGAGATCAGTTTCGTGGCGAGAGTCTCGCGAGTAATTCTTGGCAAATTTGCGGAATCGAGCGATCAGGTCGGGATATTGAAGTTGATGTACTTCCGCCAACGAGGCTTTCAGATGCTCTTTCAGAAAACGCGCGAAATATGGTGCGGTTCCACCGGTGGACACTGCGATAGTTGCTCCTCCAAGGGAAACAACCGCGGGAAAGATCACATTGCACAAGGCTGGTTGATCTACAACATTCACAGGAATTCCGTGAGTGGCGCAGTCCTGACTGACCTGTTTGTTGATCTTCAAGCTATTCGCGGCGCTGATGACCAGGCGGTAATTTTGTACTTCACCAGCGATATAAGCACGTTGCAACCAGCGGCATTCTCCTTGCTGCGATAAGCTTACCAGCTCGTCAACAGAGCTAGGGGAAACAATCGTTACAGCAGCGCCGGCTGCTAAAAGATCCTTCACTTTGCGCAAGGCCACTCGGCCGCCGCCCACCACTAAACAGGGCGCTCCGACAAGGTTGAAGAACAACGGCAGGTAGGGAATCTTATTTTCTATGTCCGCAGCCATGCAACATTCCCTGCAACGAATTGTTTGGGTGAGAATCCTACTAAAGATAATGCTAAAGTATTCTTAAATCAACCTAATTTCTTGATAATTCCTATGTAATTTACTTGACATTTCGCTTCTAATTTGTTATCATATAGAGGACCGTGAAACTAAATGTTGCAACAAATTTGATTCTAAAAATCGCACAGGTGAATCATGGAAGATAGGCTGCCTCATTCCCGGCACTGCAAGTTGATCCTGGATTCCGTCTCTGATGTAATCTATGTTGTTGATAAAAATAAGCAGATCATCAGTTTCAACCGTGCGGCTGAAAAAATCAGCGGTGTTCCGGCTGCCAAGGCTCTGAAAAGTAAATGCTATGAAGTCTTTCAGTCAAACATCTGCCAAAACGAGTGCGGCATGGAAAAAGCATTGGAATTGGGAACAGAAACCCGGGATCTCCGCGCCCATATACTAAACAGCTCGGGCGCCACTATCCCCGTGGATGTTCACACCGCTATCCTGCATAATGAAAAAGGTGAAGTCGAAGGTGCGCTCGAGATCATTCGTGATCAGTCCGCCATCGAGCACTTGCGCAAGGAACTTAAACAGAACTATTCCTTTTCCGATATCATTTCCAAAAGCCGGGTTTTGAACAAGATATTTACAATTTTGCCCGACGTAGCCGAAAGCGAAAGCGCCGTTCTGATTCAAGGCGCTTTCGGCACCGGACGAGAGCTCCTGGCGCGAGTCATACACAATTTGTCACCGCGCAAAGTGCAGCCCTGGATTCAGGTCAATTGCGGATCGTTACCGCCACACCTTTTTGAAGCCGAAATCTTTGGTTATATTAAGGATGCCTTCCCCGAGGCCAAAGAAGTCAAACCGGGGGCATTGGCTCTGGCGGAAAAAGGAACTATCTATTTTAATGAAATCGGGGAAACCAACCTGGCTACTCAGCAGAAACTCCTGCGCCTGATTAAGGACAATGAATTCCAGGCGCTGGGATCCAATCGCGTGCAAAAGGCGGATGTGCGGATTCTTGCTTCAACTAATCGCGATCTGCGGGAATCGGTTTCCCAAGGGCGTTTCCGTGACGATCTCTTCTTCCGCCTGGCAGTGGTAAAACTTGAACTGCCAGCGCTGAAAGATCGTTGCGAAGATATCCCCTACCTTATTGATCATTTCATTCAGCTCTTCAATGCTCGCAAGGACAAGGACATTATGGGTGTAAGTCCCCAAGCTTTGGAATTGCTTATGAGCTACGACTATCCCTATAACATCCGCGAGCTGGAACGCGTCCTTGAATACGGTTTTGTTGTCTGCCGCGGACCCATCATAGAAGTTCAACATCTGCCGGTGGAAATCCAAAACTTCCGCAAGACCAAGCTGGCAGTAACCACCTTGCATCACGGCGATTTTCCCGATGAACCCACCAGAATTCGCGAGGCTTTGCGGCGCCACCACGGCAACCTGTGCTCGGCTTGCGGCGATCTAGGGTTTCACCGCACGACGCTCTGGCGAAAAATGAAACAATACGGAATACAACGAAGCGAATTTCGCGAAGCCTGGTAACAGTTCCGCCGATTTTCCCCACCGGATAACGAGGATTGAGCGAAGTGACTCTGCTGATGTTGCAACATGAAACAATTGTTGCAACATACAACAACAGCAGGGATTTTTATTGCTTTGTTGCTTGACATCGGTTGAAGTAAGAAGTAAATTTCTATGAAATGTTGCATGGTGGGGAAAGAAATGGTGAAGATTGCCATACCACGGTATTCTGATGAGATCGCTCCTCTTTTTGATGCGGCCATGCATTTCTGTATTTATGGGATCAAGGGCGATCAACCGGAATTGTTGGAAATTGTTGCTATTCTAACAGATCAGGAATTGGATCGAGTGCGTAAGATGGAGGAGAGGGGCATATCCATCGTAATCTGCAACGGCATCAGTCGGCCTGTTAAAAGCATTCTTCAGACGCGTGGCATTACCGTAATCAACCGAGTCACGGGCGGAGTTGAGAGCGCCTTGAAAGCTTTTAACAATGGAAAACTTTGCGGCTCAGACGGTGATCCTATCTTTCAGCGCTCAGATGTAAATTCCGGTCTGAACGACCTGTTGGATCAGACCCGGGAACTTTTCCTTCAGCATGGCTATAAAGTTCATCCCCCGGCAGAATCAAAGCCCTTCCCCGTTGATCTGGTGGCCCAGATCAATTGCCCTGGATGCGGTAAAACCATTAAAGTTGCCATCTGTTGTGGGATGCATACCTACCGTGTAGACGAGGAAATTCGGGCTTTCCACAACAGCGCTTCCGGATTGTTCGATGCCTTGGTCTATGCAAATACCGCTTCGGAAGAGGTGAATAAAACCTGCACCGAATTTGACATCGAAGCAATCAATCCCTTACGTGACCGTCGTTCCGGCAAAGTGATTCCCCTTCTCAAGGGACATATCGGAGAACATAGGCATTGCCGGAAGTCCAAATAACCCGCTCGGCGTTTTCTAAAAAACCGACCGGGGGTTTCCTATCAAGGAGTGTCATCAGATGACTGCGCTTTATGTGTTAACCTGGCTGGCGGTTTCAGTTCTGCTCCTGGGCGTCATCGCCCGGATCATCCGCATACTTCGCATGCCATTACATCTTCGCTGGGAACTTTACCCGGTGCCTCATGAGCGCGGTCGCGCTCACTACGGTGGATCGCGCCTGGAAGATGTGAATTGGTGGACTAAGCAGCATAATCCCGACCATGTGACCGAATTATGGACCATGCTCAAAGAGATCCTGCTGTTGAAAGGCGTCTGGGAACATAACCGGCCGCTCTGGTGGGGTTCGTTCGCCTTGCATTTTGCTCTGTACCTGTTGATAGGCGTGCTGGCTCTGGCGGTTATCGGCGGAATCATGGTCCTCACTGGATCACCCGCACCGCCGGTGCTGTTTGCAGTAATCAAGATCCTTGCGTGGGTGGCCTACTCCCTGGGAATGCTGGGCGCTTTGATCATGCTTTGGAAACGCCTGCTTGATCCCAAATTAAAGCTATTCACGACCGGTAGCCATGTTTTCAATCTGATCCTGTTGGGAGCTATTGACCTCACAGGATTGATCTGGATGATCCGGGATAGTGAGTATGCCGTGAGCCTGACAGGCTTCCTCGCTGGGTTGGTAACCCCCACCCAGAGCTATGATTTATCTACTGTCGGCTACTGGCATGTTAGTATGGTACTGCTGTTCTTTGTCTATTTTCCCTTCACGCACATGACCCATGCGTTTGTCAAGTACTTCACCTATCATTCCATCCGCTGGGAGGATACACCCAATCTGCCGGGCGGCCGCCTGCAAGCTCAAATCAACCGTCTGGAGGGTCAAGTCGTGACCTGGGCAGCGCCGCACATTAACGCCGACGGCCGTAAAACCTGGGTTGATCTCGTCGGTGAAACCGGGGAGGAGAAACCGTGAGTTCCCATCGCAAACAACCTAAAAGTCTCAAAGATATCAGCCGTCCCTCGGAACAACTGGCTCATGTGGATTCGCTAGATCTGTTCCCGCTGCCGCCGCCTTATGATAATCCGAACGACCCGCCTTTCAAGCAGTTGCCGCAAAAGACTCGCGACGCCTTTGAGGCCAGCTTGGACGATACGCTCGTGGTGGGACTGCCCAAACCGAAGACAAAAGAGGAAGAAGAGCGATTGGTGCAGGCCTTTATATCAGGTCTGCGCAAGCTCTTTACTTCCGAAAATAACTGGACCTTCCTGCAGCCGCTGACACTCTCGATGGAACATTGCGCCCGCTGTCAGTCCTGCATTGATGACTGTCCCTACTATGAGATGAGCGGCCACAACGAACTCTACCGGCCTACCTACCGATCCGAAATCTTCCGCCGTCTCTACTTCAAGTACGTCAATCCCGGTGTTGCGGGATTCAACCGGATGCAGAACGGCGACATCGAGCTCAACTGGACGTTGATTGCCCGTCTGCTGGAACTCGCCTATCGCTGCACGCTATGCCGTCGTTGCGCGCAGAGCTGCCCCATCGGGGTGGACAATGGGTTGATCACTCATGAGCTTCGCAAACTGTTCAGTTCAGAGATGGGCATCACAGTAAAAGATCTCCATGAAAAGGGCACTGTACAACAGCTCAAGGTAGGGTCATCTACCGGCATGAGTCCGATCGTGGTCAAGGACAATATCGAGTTCGTAGACGAGGACATGACCGAGCGCACCGGCATCAAGGTGCAAACCCGATGGGACGTGGAAGGCGCCGAGGTATTGTTGTTGCACAATGCCGGCGAGATTCTAGCTTGGCCTGACAATCCCGGCTGTTTCGCGCTGATTCTGGACGCCGCGGGCATCTCCTGGACCATGTCCAGCGACCTGGTCGGTTACGATGGCGTCAATTACGGGCTGTTCTACGATGACGTGCAGTTGGCCCGCATCGCCTACCGCCACATGGAAATCGCCAAGAAGCTGAAAGTCAAGAAGATCGTCATGGGGGAATGCGGCCATGAGAGCAAAGCGTTGGGCGTGATCGCCGACCGCGTCTTTCAGGGCATCCCGCGCGAAACCGCCATGACTTTAATGGCGGACATCGTCTTCTCCGGCAAGATCAAATTCGATCCCTCCCGCAACGATTTCCCCGTCACGCTACACGACCCCTGCAATCTGGTGCGCGCCATGGGCGTCGTCGAACCGCAACGCAAGGTGTTGCGCTATCTGGCGCCGCGCTTCCGGGAAATGACACCACACGGCGTGCGCAACTACTGCTGCGGCGGCGGCAGCGGTATGGCCATTATGTCCCAACACAATTTCATGGATTGGCGCCTCCAAGTCGGAGGTCGCAAGAAGTTTAAGCAGATCCTGGACGCCTTTGCCGATGAAGACTTGAACTCCAACAGCCCCAAATACCTCTGCGCTCCCTGTTCCAACTGCAAGGGGCAGATCCGCGACCTGTTCGATTACTACGGCGCCAAGGCGAAGTCGGGATTGCACTACGGCGGGCTGGTTGAACTGATCGTTAACGCCATGGTAGACGTCAAGGAGGGGTTCATCAATTGGGATTTGATGTAGGGATTCATGATTCGCCAGGCTTCTCGTCTGGCAATGAACTGTGGCGTCAGGCGTCTCCGCCTGACGCTTTTTATTTGTCCGGACCCAAGTGAATGTCGGCGTCTGGCCCGGCTTGCTCGCAAGCCGGGTGTATTATAAAATGACACTTCCCACCCCATAAGCCCTGCTAAAAACTCTACTCGCCCCGGCCCCAAATAATGACCCTTGACTTCTTGATTTTTTATCCTTATATTATAGCAAACCCCTCTTTTAGCGAAAGCGAACCGACCCATGAAAACCTTAAAGCAACTACTGCCTGCCACTATGTGGCTGCTGGCCGCCGCGTGGCTGGCCGCGCCGGGCCCGGCCCACGCAAAGTGGTCCGTCTCACCGAACAGCGCCCCGGTGATCTTCCCTAACACCGCTGATGATTGCTACTTTACAGATGCTATTCAGTTGGGCAGCGGCAATCACTTGTTAGCCTACAATGTAAGCGATTATGGACCTGGGCCGACTCTCATTTTTATTAATCTTCAACTTCTTACTCCAGAAGGCAACAAGCTCTGGGGTGAGGAGGGCATCCGGCTCTGCCCCGAGAATGATTCCATTCATGGAGGAGCATACATGACCAGTGACAGCGCGGGGGGCGCCATTCTTATTTGGTGGGATAGTCGCAATGTTGGAATCGTGGGCGAAATCTACGGACAACGAGTCAACGCGGCCGGCGAATTCCTCTGGAATCCTGCCGGTGTGTACCTGGTTACGGTGCCCGAATCCCAACAATCGTGCAATGTGGCAGACCCCTGCTCGGATGGGGAAGGTGGAGCCTACCTCGCCTTTGCGCCCGGGGGGGGAGGGATGGGGCTCAACATTTATGCCCAGCGGATCAACAGCCAGGGCCAAACCCTGTGGCCGCAGGCAGGGGCCGTATGCACTGACCCTGAACAACAATCGTACCCATTGGTATCGCTGCGCACCGGCGGCGGCTGCTACATCGCCTGGGATGACTACAGAACGTGGCCCAGTGACGTGTACGCCCAACGGTTGGCTCCCGACGGGACGCCTCTATGGCAGACGAATGGGATTAACCTCGACCTCGCTCGCGGCGATCGCCCGCATCTAATCTCCGATACGCGAGGCGGGTTTCTCTATCAGAACAATCCCCTGGTCACGCGGGTGGGGTCCGAAGGGCAGATTCTGTGGTCGAAACCGGTGGAAAACATAGGCGGTTTCTATCGGTACGCCATGGATCTCGAACTCTCCCCCACGGGGCGCCTCTATGTTCCCATACAAGACCGGCGCCAGGGCTATGACCAGGATGACGTATATGGCCAATGCCTGGATTTGAATGGCAATTACTTGTGGGATTCGACGGGCGTGCTCTTGGCGCATCAACCCAGCGTCCAGGGCCCCACGTCATTGGAATTGCGAGGGAACGGTTTCATCACACCTTATGCAAATCTTCAGAATGGCCTGGATTCTTACTACCAGGTGGTGGACAGCCTGGGCCACACTCTGTTCAATGTCCATGACGGCGCGCCACTATTCTACGGAGACTACGGCCTTTGGCCTGGTTTATCTGATGGACAAGGTGGGTTAATCGCCTTCTGGCAAGCATACCCGTGGCAAGATTTCCTGCTGGCGGCCAACCGTGTGACCCAGGATGGCTATCTGGGATTCGGGCCGTACACACAACCCGACCCGGTAAAATGCCTGGATGACAACCCCTCGGCCGGCGACACCACCGACAGCGAACGGAGGCTCACCGTGGCGCCCAATCCCGCCAATCCCCGGACCATGATTCGGTTGAAGTTGCTGGAACCCCAGGAGATTACGCTGTCGCTCTATAACACCCTCGGCGGTAAAATCGCCACGGTCGCCGCAGGTCTCTACCCGGCAGGGGAACACCGGTTCCCCTGGGATTTCAGTGCCCTGCCTTCCGGGACATACCTGGTCAAACTGGTCACTCCCGCCGGTCAGTATACCGCTAAAATAACTGCGTTGAAATGACCTTTTTCATCGTGCCAACCTAATTTCCCGAATGGGTCGGGGAATATCTATTAAAGTGAAGGAGTCATCATGCAACGGAAAATCTTTAGAGTCAGCCGAGCGGCGGCGCTAACATGCTGTCTGGCGTGCCTGCTGCTGGGGTCCACCGCCTGGGCCGTGATTTGGGATCGCGTACTCTATGATGGAGGCGTGGTCAACGATCTGTGTGCCAACACGGAGACGACGGACAAATTCGTCTTCGCCTCCTGCATGGCCAACGGTCTGTTCACGGTGCGATGGAATGGCAGCGGAGGCGCATGGGGTTACCCCTGGAAGGAGCATTTGGCGGGACGGGGAAGCTATGGCACAGACGCCAAAGTGTTCAACAGCACCTTGTACGCCCTGTCCGCCGCCGAAGCGACTGGCATGCACGTTGGGGCCCACGCCGGTAACGACGTATGGACGTGGACGGCTTATACAGCATGCCCTTATCCTTCTCCGCCCATGTTACCAGTGGACATTCACTGGGAGGATGGCATCTTTTACGACGCCTCGGATCACTTCTTCGGCGCGCACATGCAAATTAGCTCCACTGGTGGATCGGACATTTTCCGGTGGGAAACAACACCTCCACCTGCTCATTGGGCTGACGCCACCGGCGCGGCGGAGGTCAACGTCGGCAAGTTTCACCGGGACGTGAATGACGCCTCCACGCTTTACGGCGTCGGAGAGAGCGGCATCTGGCAATGCGGTGCAACCTATACTTCGAACTGGACGGACATCACAGATTCATTCGAGGGGGTTGGATACACAATAGAAGCCGTGACGGGATTCTACCAATATCCGGATGGAACCATCTACATCCTGGCTGCATGCAGTGATGATCGCATGAGAGTGTGCACTCAGTATAATAATGGCACCTGTATAGCCGAATGGGAGCCAGCGGATGATAACTGTGACATCATTGCAGAATTCAATCACTCCGCGGGTGGGCTTATTGTACGGGATTTTACTACAGAGCCTTACAAAGAGATTTGGATAGGCACCAACGAGTACGGGGTTCTGTATTTAAATACTCAAAACGGCACTCAATCTGATGATTGGGAACAGATGCTCGATCCGGGGAATGAATTTGTCGGCGGGTGGAATTATCGCAGTTTACTGCGTGACCCCATGATCACCGGGAATATGGCCTTCTTTTACGGCGTATGGCAGGCGGGACTTTACCACTGCGTCGCAGCTGGCAATCCGGATGTATGGACTCATCCCATCGAGGGTTTGTGCGGCGGCGTTGCTGCGCCGTCGCTAATCGGCGGCTATTTGAATCCAACCACGGAAGAACTGTATTCCGTTGGTTTTCAGCGAGGTCTTCGCCGGTTGGATGTCAGTACCACAATTCCTGTCTATAGCCCAATAGGAGAGGAAAACACATTGGTAGATGAACGCGCCGCCTACGCCAAATCCTTCAATGACATAGCTCAAGGGCCGGACTTCAATGGATCGGTTTATTTTGCCGGGGCCAGACCTTATGTACAATATGATTTCCCCGACGGAAGTTCAAGCGATTTCAACTTTGGCGGGCTTTACTCAATTGATCCCGATGCGAATGATGAATGCGCAGGGGTTACAGGATGGGATGGCGATGGAGACGTTGCCGATTGGCAATGGGACGTCAACCGGATAGTAGCCGATCCTAACGCCAATCCGCCTTCCCTTTATGTGGCCACGGGCGAAGTTGGTGCTAACATGAATTATTTGGATCCAACGAATATGAACTACCATATGGTCCGGGTTGGGTATATGTCCGGTGTGAATCTCACTTGGAATACAGTCATCGAGTTTTCACCTACCATAAGCATGGTCAGGGCGCCGTTAGCTATGGCTGTCTATCCTCTTGCGGGGCATCAAAACCAAGTGGTGGTGGTAGGATTAGGAAACGCCTGGAATTACGAGCTACAAGGTGCAGACCCCAATACCCTTGGTAGAGTATATGGTCCAATACCTACATCGAATTATAATGTTGTCTCAGAGGCTACACGCCTCGCCGAAAATACCAACTTACATTCTGTCTTTGATATAGCGACAACTGCGCGTTTGGAAACACCAGGTGACGCGAATGACTACGTGGCCTGGATCGCAACCGCCGGATACATTTCCAATGGCGGCGTCCAAGGTCATTTTGGCGATGGAGGGCTCTATAAGATCGAAGTTGGCAATGGAACCGGTTACCAGACTGCGGAAGAAAGATCACCAGTGACGGGACAGGATCGCGCTTACCCTTGTGTCGAATACATGACGTACGGGACGAGGCGAATTCTCGCCACGATTTCGGTCGGTTTGAATGCTTCGAACCAATATGAAAAGGTATTCTGGTTGGGGCAACTTGATGGCCTTGATGATGTCCGTTGGAAGAGTTACGGCCTGTTCCAGATCCAAGACGAGAACAACGTTAATGTTGATGCGGGTGGAGCTGAAATCTATCCCCTGATCGAACAGGGTAACAGGGTTCGTATCTTCGTGGGAGGCTATAATACACTGGTGAAGGATTTCCTGGCAACAACGCATGAATTCAGTGGGCAAAGGTGGTATTGGATCTCCAACAATCACTATCCCACGTTCGATTCCCTCAGCGTCCTCATGGCACCGTGTGATAGTCTGGAGGAGATTCGTGACCAATTCGGCAACCGGTATAGACCGGCCAATCCAACGGTGGATTCGATTTATGTTTGGAATCCCTTGAAAGCCTATGGCATCCGCACAACAGGCGCTGATGAGTTTGAGTGCTTCGGCGATTCCATCCCCGCCGACACCACCCTCACCCTCCTACCCGCCCCGCAGGATAGCTCGTGGGTGTACAACTACATCGCCTACCTCCCCACCGACACCCTGACCGCCAGCGATGCCTTCCTGGCCGATTCCGATTACGTCATCATCGTCAAGAACGACGACGGACAGTTCTGGCGTCCCATTGACGGCACACCGGGCTTTAACATGGTTCCCGGCGAAGGCTATCAGGTGGGCGTCAGCGATACCTTGGAGTACCAGTACCCCATTTCGCAGGGGCAAAATTCCATAGGGCCGGGCGGGCCGGGCACGAAGGGCAACCCCGCGAATCAGATTGCCTCCTTGGAACCGTCTCATTTCCAGTTCACGGCTTACACCGGCGATTACTACCCCATCTACATCGCCGAGCTGCTGGTCAACGGCAACCCGCCGGAAGTCGGCGACGAGGTGGCGGTGTTCGCGCCCGGCAATCTGTGCGTAGGCGCTGGGGTTTACGACGGAACATTCCCCCTTAAAGTCCCCGCCTGGAAGGACGACCCCACCACCGAAGCGGCGGATGGCTACACCTCCGGCCAGACCTTAAGCTTCAAGTTCTTCGACGCCTCCGCCAACGTGGAAACGCCTCTGGAGATGAGCGTCACGGTGCAGAATATGGAACCGGGCGCAGGGCAAGCCTTCACGAAATTCGAGCAGGGGTTCTACGCGCAGCACTACCTGCACGGCTCGTACGTGCTGCCGGGGGTCTATTACCTGGCTCAGAACTATCCCAATCCTTTTAATCCCACAACTACTATTCGCTACGATCTACCTTTTAATTCCAATGTCAAGCTTGAGGTTTTTGATATTCAGGGAAGAATAGTGACGACGCTGGTGGATGGCAAACTATCAGCGGGATTTCGGACGGTGCACTGGGACGGCGCCAACCGCCAGGGCGCGGAGATTGCTTCCGGCGTGTACTTTTATCGGCTGAAAGCCGACGCCACGCAAACCGGCCTGGGCAAGAAGGGGAAATATGAGAAGACGCACAAGATGGTGATGTTGAAGTAACGATGCGCTAACATTAACGAGCCAAAAAGAGGCTGTCCTAAATGGAGGAAACAGCCTCTTTTATTATTGCAAATTGCCGGCTTCACATAATCGAAGCGATTACTTCGTTCAGGGCGTCTTCGATGTAGATCACGCCCTCCACCTGGCCCGCCTTCACCACCGGCACGAAGGTGAGGTTGTGATCCACCATGAGATAGAAGGCGAGCATGATGGGGTCTTTGAAATCCACGGTGATCTGCACCGGCGTCATGAATTCGATGATCTGGCGTTCGATGTGGGCTTTAAGTTCGCTGATCCCCTTCTCCGGTGAAAAACCCAGGCGGCTTAAGTTGGGATCGGGCGTGGTGGAATAGGACGAAACCTGTCCCTTGATTTTATCCTGCATCCCCTGGCTGAAACCCCGCAGGATGTCCTGACGCTGCACGATGCCCATAAACTGGCTCTGGGCGTTGAAAACCAGGATGATCCAGGGCGTGTCTCCCGGAGAGGATTTGCGGTCGGTTTCCATTACCTGCCGCTCGGCCAGCGCCTGACGCAATGTGAACCAATACGGTATATAAGGAAACGCCTCCAGCGGCAACATGACTTCACCCGCGCATTTCATTTTCATCCGTCGGAATCTCCTTGCATCTTCAGATTTAGTTTCCCGGCAAATTCCTTGCAGTACCAACTCGCCCGAGCGTCGCTGGAAAGCGCCATATCCAACTGTTTGGTCAAAATCGTGATTCGCCCCAGCAGCTTGAGGCGTTCCAGAATGCCTTCCTCGGGTTGGTAAGCGATGGTGGAATCCAGGAAATCGCCTTGGCTGGAATTCTCAAAGCCCATCAATCGCATCAGTTCGCTGATCAGCCAGATGCGGCGAACGCGGCGTTCCAGCGGCGCGCCTCCCAGCTTGAACTGCATGCGGATGTAATTCTTGGCCGGTTCCGGCGTAGCCATGGATTCGATGGTGGAGAAGTGATACCCCATGCGCAGATTCAGCAGCATGTATTCCCGGCTAAGAAAAGCGTAGCTGTTTTCGGAAAAATCGGGATGGTGGCCCTCCTGAATATTCGCTCCTACAACCGCCATGAAGCCTTTCAGATCTGCCGGGACTTGCGACTGCGGCCAACCCTCCTCCAATATTCCCCCCCACAAAGCCTGCATGGGCAGCGATTGGATTTCATCTTCCGGCACCCAACGACGGTTTTTGCTTTCCAGGTAATTCTGATCCAGGTATATAATATTGACGGCTAAAGGAATATCGGTCTTCAGACGCAATCCAATTTTGTCCTTGTTGGTAGTGCGTTTCAGGGCGTTGAAGATTTCTTCCATCGCCTTCTGATGGATAAACCGCAGCACGTCATGCAGCGTCAGGCAGTTATCCGGCGTGAACCTCGGTTCGCTGGGGTGAATGACGTTCAGGTGGACGATGGGGTATATCATTTTTTTCGAGGCTTCGTCCGTTCTTGTAACCGTTTTCGGTCGCGGCGGCACACTACCCTGCTCACTCCAGTCTAAGTGGCTGCCGTCGTAAATCACTCCTTTTCCGGCGTCCACCGTCACCTCTTGGCCAGCGGGTAAATCCCCCGCCTGGGACATCCCCACCATCGTAGGGACGCCCAACTCGCGCGCCAACGTCGCCAGATGGCTGGTATTACCTCCCACGCGGGTCACCAGGGCGTGGATCTTATCCATGACGGCTACCAAATAAGGCGAGGGGTTGTTAGTTACTAAAATCGCGCCGGGAGGCACGCGATCCAAATCCTCCATGGACGCCAGGTGAAAAACCGGACCACTTCCTACTCCGGTGCAGATGGGCATCCCGCCTTTCAGGATAATGCGGGAATCGTATTGAGGAGGGATGAATGACACCGCCTGATTCTCGGGGATATTCAAAGGCCGGGATTGAACAATGAAGAGCTTTCCCGACCGATCCAGCGCCCACTCGATGTCCTGAGGACTACCGAAATGCGCTTCAATTTTCAGCCCGTATTCACAAAGCCGTGTCAGCGTTTTCTCATCCAATGAAGCCCGCTCCTGATCGGACTCCGGGATGGGGATCTGCTCGACGCCGCCGTCGGATTTAAGCCTCAATTGCACTGGCTTGCGGCTGAGCCGTGACGATAAAACTTTGCCCTCCGATCTCGAAACCTGAAAGATATCCGGAGTCAGGGTGCCATCTACCAGGTAACTGCCCAAACCGAAGACAGAATCCACAATCAGATGAGGATCGTTGGGGTGGAGGGGATCAACGGTGTACAGCACGCCACTGGAGGCTGAATCAATCATCTCCATGCAGACTACGCCCATGCCCAGGTCCAGGTCGGCCAGCGAGTGGCTGAGCAGGTAGTAAATCGCTGAAGGAGTGAATTTACTGGCCAGAATCTGTTTGTAGCGATCCAGGAGCTCGTCTCGATGCACGTTCAAGAAGCTTAAGTATTGACCGGCGAAGGAAAACGAGGTGTCTTCTCCGATGGCACTGGAGCGCAACGCAAAGCCCGATTTCCCCGTCGCCGTGACAGCGGCATCAAATGCCTCCAAAATGGCTTGAGAAAGATCGTCAGGAACTGGTTTGCGCGTCACGGCTTCGCGAATATCTTCGCTGACCAGTTCCAGGTCACGGTAATTGCGAATTGTGAGATTTTCCAGCAGCTTGTCAATTTTGTTCCGGAGCTGGTTGCTCTGCACGAAATGCTGATAAGCCCAGGCGCTTATAGCGAATCCCTGGGGAATAGGCAGATCGAGTTTGGATTTTAATTCGCCCAGGTTGGCATTTTTGGTGCCGACCGAAAAGGCTCGGTCGCGGTTCAGATCCTGCAGCGGGATGATGTAATCATCCATGGAAATCGGCCGCCCGATCGGTAAAAGCCGTTCCACTTCCTGAGAAATAGTTGCAATGCGATCCCGCAGAGGCGTATAGCTATCGCCGCCGAGTTCGATCATGCGCTCGACCGCTTCGCTGACCTCCCCGCGAATTTTGATGAACTCATCCCAGAGCGGCATGTCCTTAAACCGACCACCCTGGTATCCTTCCTCCAGACGGCTGATGCGTTTCAGGGCGCCATTATGTAAATCCAGCAGGTCGCGGAATACCGTAAACTCGCGCTGCACCTCCTGCAAGATTTCCTGCCGACGTTCCCCGGAACCACCTAGGACTCTGGATATCCACCTCATAGCTCAACCGACCTTATGCTGCCGTCTGTTTTTCTATCATGGCGGCTCGCTCTTTGCGGAACCCGCGGGTCATCAGGATGATGATCATCAAGCACATGCTCAAGGCTGCTCCCATAACCATCCACCCGGCCAAAACGTTAAAGGCAAATTGCTTTAGAGCCACGGATATTCCGGCTAGAATAATCATGATCGCAAACAACAGCCGGATACCATAGCCGTGGATGTATTTGATAGCCACCACGCCGATCTGCGCGCCTACCGCCGCTCCGCACAACATAATCAACGCGGCAATGATTTCGACGCGCCCCTTCATGGCGTAAGTGAAGCAGCCATAGGCTCCCGTAAAAACCACACTAAAGAGGTCGGTGCCCACCGCAATGGCTGTCGGGCAACCGATCAGATAGATCAGAGCCGGCATGCGGATGAACCCACCGCCCACCCCCAGGAACCCGGACAACCATCCTGTGATGAAGAACACACCCAAGATAGTCCAAATTGAAACGCGGACTCCAGAAACCGGGAAACTGATTATTGGCGGCAGGCTCCGCTTCTTTTTACCGCCCAATTCCGAGTTGGATTCCAATTTCAGCGCACGTTGAGCCGCACGCTTGTCTTTCGTGAAGTAATCATATAGCATGTAAATGCCCAGCCCGAACAATAGAGCCATATAGGCATAACGCACTACCGGTCCGGCCATTCCTCGAGCGGTGAGCCACATGACATTCTGGGCGCCGATTTCCACTCCGATAACCGAACCCACGATAGAGTACAACCCCATCTTTACGTCCACATTGCCCATCTTGCCGTGCTTCTTGGTCGCCACGATGGACTTACCGAAGATATGAGCCAGGTCGGTGCCAATGGCGTATGCCATATTGAAGCCGAAGATGTTCAGAGCTGGCGTCACTACCCAGGCGCCCCCAACCCCGAAGAAGCCGCCTAAGATCCCCACTGAGAACCCGATAGCCAGCAGAATCAGTACATTGAAGTGAATTCCTGCCACCGGTAAGTAGATGTCAAAAAAGCCTGCATCCATGATATTTTCTCCTTCCGTTGGCTTGGGATCACTCTTTGTGTTCGATTTTGGTCACTTCCATGCCCATCATCTTCAGGAAGATGTCGGTGACGTAGGCGATGGCTATCCCGATCACCGCCATCAAGACTGTGCAGACGATTGCATAGAGCAAGAGATTCTCGTTGTACATTTTGGCGAAGATCAATCGGATCCCCGAAAGTCCTTCCAAAGCTGCCTTGTGATCCAGCGTCTCCGGAACCTCAAGCCCTTCACTGGCACGCGCCAGCACAGGCATGATCAACAGGAGTAACGCCAACGCCAGAGAAGAGAGCGCCGTTATCCGCTTCAACATTAGGCCTCCACATTACCACCCTTTATCGTTTATTATTTTCTTAATTTTTTCAGCGCTGCGCTTTTCCACCAGGAGTACGCGCCGGACCTGCGCCTCCTGGATTTTATCGAGAATCTGATCCAGCCGAGCTGGTTTTTCCAGAAAATCCATCGCCCCCATTTTGACTGCTTGAAATGCCTTTTCCGCAGTGGCATGACCAGTCAGAAAAATTACCTGTAGGTCGGGATTAAGCTTGAACAATTTTTCCAGCGTCTCCAGACCGTCCATTTCCGGCATGGCAAGATCCAAGAGAACGGCGGCGTAGTCGTGTGTATCCGCCAGAGCGAGCGCCTGTTTGCCGCTGACCGCTACATCCACTGCGAAACCGCGTGTTCCCATTCGCTCAGATAGGGCATTAACGAATTCTTCCTCGTCATCCACCAACAGGATTTTACCTGGCACGTTCATGGCGCCTCCCTTGAAACTTGAAGGAGTGTAATGTCAAGACCTCTTTCCCGAAGTTCAGAAACAATTTGAATCTTTTCGTTCCGGACAGTAATATTTATGGTTGCTCCACTTGGCGATTCCTCAATTGCCGCATTTATGGCATTGAAAATCTCTGACTCGAGCGTAAATATTCGACCGCAAACAGGTACTAACTGCGATGCTGGAACCATGTCGAGGCGAATTTTTTTCATGGCGGCAAAGCGCTGCATCAGCATCACCAGATTCTCAAGAAGAGCGTTTAATTCAGCGGTTTGCGTGGGATTGTCGGCGCCGTGCGCAAACGAATTTAATCTCTGCATAATCTGGCTTCCCCGGGCGAGTTGGCGGGTGATTCGATCAACAATCCCCTTGAGTTTTTCCCGCGAAAGGTTGATTTCAGACACGTCCTCGATGCACAAGTCTTCCAGCAAACCCGCCGTTTGCTCCGTGATCGCTAAGACATTGTTCATCTCGTGTGTGGCAGAGGTTGTAATGGCACTAAAGAAAGCCAATTCACTCTCTTGGACATGAGGTTTATTATTCCCAGACATCAGCCGCCTCGAATTGCGTTGCGGATTTTTTCCACAAGAACATCAATTTTAATGGGTTTAAATAGAATCTCATGAGTCAGCGAGGGCCATTCGTTCAATAAATTGGTTAGTTCCTCTTCGACATCAACTTGTCCGGTCATAATCAGGATCTTGATCCGAGGGTAACCCGAATTGATATGATGCATGACCTCCAAACTGCTCATGCCGGGCAATTTCCAATCCAGGATGACCGCCTGATAGTCGGATTGCTTAACATGTTGGAGGGCTTCCAATCCACTTCTGACCCAGTCCGCTCTTATACCTCGGAAGGCCAGGCGTTCCACCAGGGTGCTGACGAGTTCTTCTTCATCATCAACCAGCAGCACCCGTAAAGACTCCGGTTGTAATTCTGTTAAGCCGGTGTCTGGGGTAGAGTTATCGTGAAGCAAGTTCCTTCTCCCGTGCGGCTTTCAACCTCGATACGGCCTCCCAGCTTTTCCACAATATCGCGCGTGATGGACAGTCCCAGCCCGGTGCCGAATTCTCCCTTGGTTGAAAAAAATGGTTCAAAGATGTGTTTCAAATCTTCCGGAGCGATACCAGTTCCGTTATCGCAAATCATGACCGCCGTCTGCTCCGCGGTCTTTTGCTCTATGGTGAAGACGATTCGACCGCCGTCTTTCAGAGCTTCAAGAGCATTATTGATGATATTCAGAAACACCTGCTGAAGCAATCCTCGGTCGCTAACGATAGAAGATATTTTCTCCGGCGTGATGAATTGGACGGTGATGTTGCGGTGCTCCAGTTCCTTCCCCAGAAACTCCAACACCTCTTTCAACAGCATTTCCAGGTCAATCTGTTCGAGGTGTGCCTCCATCCTCCGTGCAAATCCTAAAAGACGATGGGTGATTTTACCACAGCGTTCCACGGAATTTTGGATAGAATTAACCAACGCGAGCACCTTATCGCGGTGGCTGAAAGTGTCCTGCGCCTCAGCCATATCCTTAATTAGACCGGCTTTCTCATTAATGATAGCGATAGGATTGTTTACCTCGTGCGCGACACTGGCGGCCAGCCGGCCGATGGAGGCCATTTTATTGGTATATTCCAAATTATGAAGCGCCCGTTCCCGGCGGGTATCAGCTTCTCGGATGCGATTGACCATGTATGTCGAACTACCCAGCACAACAAGTAGAATCAATACACTGCTGATGACCAGGAACCAGAGGGGATCGTGGCGTTTCATATACCAGTTTTTCATCAAGTCCTTCTGGTGATGAACCATCATCAGGATAAATGGAGTTCTCTCAATGGGGGCGTAACTGATAAAAGTGGTAACGTCTTTCTCTTGATATTCCAGCAGCGCTTCAGTGTCTTCGAGTCGTTTTGGGATGGGAGCCGAAACCATCTCCATGACATGGCCATGATACCGCGAATTGGTTTGCAGTACACCGGAGGTATTGACAATAAACACGTCGCTGTTGGGCCCCAAATCCAGCGAGAGAATTTGACGATTGATGAGCTGCATATCAATGGTGGCGCGCAGCACATAGAAGTCGCCGCCGGCCAGAGAATGCCTTACGGCGATGACGAAATGGGGAAAATTGCGATACCCCATAAAAACGTCGCTGACGTAAACATTGCGCAGGCTGACCTCATGGAACCAGGGTTGATCCCGGTAGTTCTTCCCTTCTAAATTATACGGCCCGACATAATATATCTGATTCCCTTGGGCGTCCACCAGCCCCAGATCCACGAACCCGCCGAAGGTGCTGCGTAGGTTTTCGAAAGTGGCCTGTAGGCCTTTCTCTGACCAGAGCTCCTGCGGCGATTTCTCATTAATAAGCAGAGTCAGTGCATGTTGATGTTCATCAATGGTGGATTCCAAGGTTCGGCAAGTGTTGGCCAGCAGCCGTGAGACCGGATAAGCCATTTCGATCTGCAGGGCTTTCCGGTACCGGTTGCTGCTGATGAAAGTTGTCATGATTAGGGGCGTCAGAGCGACTACAACCGTCAGAGTGACGGAGTACACCCAGAGCCGACGATAGCGAGTTTTATCCGCGGTTACGTGCACGGTCATTCTTCTTTTCGTTGACGCGACGATAAGCTGCTTTCATCGTGTTAGCCAGTACCTCAATATTGACCGGTTTGTGCAGGTAGGCAAAAGCGCCTAATTCCGTCGCCAGTGCCTCTTCCCGCTCTGATCCGTGCCCGGTCAGGATGATCACCTCCACATCGGGATGCTCTTTTTTCACCCGACGCAGCACCTCAATGCCGTCAATCCCCGGCATTTTCAGATCCAGGACCATAACCTCCGGTTCGTCACTAGCCATGCTGGATAGGGCTTCTTCGCCATCGTAAGCAATCGCAGTTTCCATATTGCGATTCTGCAGTCGTTCCGAGAGAGTGTGGACAAATTCGCGCTCATCGTCCACCAATAGTATTTTAGTTGGCACGTCTAAATCCACATTTAAACCAATGGCAGGTTGCAGAAAGGAGGAACCTATTTGGGTGCGAACGCTACGCACCTCCGGGACAGTCGCAGCTAAAGATTTTAGCTCTTCCTGAAAAGGCTCGAGCCTCATCGGCGCTTTGTTGATTTCAATGCTGATATGACCCGCCTCGCTGGTTACTTTCAAATCATCGCCCTTGGCTGCGAGGACCAGTGAAACACGTGCTGCCAGAAGCGCATCTTCAAGGGCGTTGCGGGATGGGGGTGTGGTCGTAACTGCTTCTTTGACTGCATTTTCACAGGCGATGACAATGGCCTGATCCACCGGGGTGCGGTCCATGGGAATGATGATGTCGTGAAGCTCAGCCTCCCACGGGTCCTGGGAGAACAAATGCCGGGTCCATTCCGTGCATGCCTCGTCGTTCCTATGGATATGTTTGCGAGCCTCTCGAGAAGATAGCCCCAGCTCCTTCATCGCCTGCTTGACTCGATAATCCTGAGGGGCTATGAGACAAACCCGCAGGATATGGGAGATGTTGCGATCCAGTAACAGTCCGGCAAAACCGGAATACAACAGGTTATCTTCTCGCGCCAGTTCCAGCAGGGTGATTTTCAGGCGCATCAGAAGAGCCTTCCGATCCTTGGGGTACTTACTTCCGAAAAGGGAGGCGCTGCCCCCATGCATGGCCTCCAGGAACTTTGATTCGGGAAGGTTAAAACTCGCGGAGGTTTCCAGGAGCAAGGAATCGCTGACGTCTCTCAGGGCCAGCTTGCGGTTGATACCCTGTGCCACCTGTTGGTCATGGCAGAACGAGCCGCTGAAGAGCGTAATAATGGCCATATTCCTACCTCTCCCCATTGATCTGCTTGGCTTGCTTCCCCAGTGATGGATATATTTCCACGGAATCAACGGCCCGCAGGCAGTGACGCAATGGACAAACGCTTTCTTTGGTCCCCTGGTGCGTTTTATCGTAGAGCACGGCCACCGCTTGAGCGACGTTTCCGTAGATGTGATCTTCGCCGATTTTTTCCAGCAGATGCGTGCTGCGCATGGTCAGCAACACTTTATCGTTAAGCCCGCTGAAGGAAACGTCATGGCCGGTTTCCCGCAGTCGGGTAACTATCTTGGAGAGGGTTTCTTCTCCGGAGGCATCCAGTTCATTGATGGCATTGCCGACGATGTGAATATGCTTTAATTCCGGCATTTCCGCCTGAAGTTCAATGATTTTCTCCTCCAGATAAGCAACATTTGCGAAAATCAGTGAGTTATTGAATCGCACCACCGCTAAATGCCGGCAGCGGATCAATCCGCGACGGTTGGAATCCCGAAAGGTGCCATCAGTATATTTGGATAGCACTGCCATATCGGGTCTGATGTTGCGCAACAAGAAGTGCGCCAGGGACAAGAATACTCCGATCATAATCCCCTTATCCAGATGAGGCGCGAATCCCAGGGTCATAACGAATGTAATCACGGCGATTATCCCGTCATAGCGTTGCGTTTTCCAAGCATGAATGAAACCGCGGACATTGATCAGGCCGATCACGGCCATCATAATGATGGCTGCCAGAGTCGCTTGAGGAATATAATATAACAGGGGGGTGAAGAACAACAGTGTCACCATCACGATAGCGCTGGAAAAGGCGCTGGAAAACCCCGATACGGCGCCGGCCTGATAATTGACTGCTGAACGGGAAAAGGATCCCGATACTGGATAGCTGCCGGTTAAAGATCCAACGATATTGGCTAATCCCTGGCCTTTCAGTTCCTGATTGGGATCAATCTGATGCTCCGTGCGCGCCGCCATAGCCTTAGCGATGGATATGGCTTCCATGAATCCAAGCAGGGCAATAACCATCACCATAGGCAGAAGATCTATCAATACATTGAAGTCTATTCCGGGCAGTCGGATTTGTGGAAGACCTCTCGGAATGAGACCGATGACCGCCACCCCCCCAGCCAGATTCAACTCTTTCGGATTTAAAGGGCGATTGCCGACTTTGAGACGCCAGCGTTCACCAGAAAACTGCGTTGCGGCTGGAAGTTCTCGCTCAGGGCAATAAAGTGTATCCTTGCCACCAACGGTAAACGCGGCCAATACTTGATTGCGTAATGTAGCCCGTTCTGCATCTACCCTATTTTTGAGCTCTCGAATTTGCAAATCGGCAATTGTGATGTTGTATTTGGCGGTGACGTCAGCAGTGGATTTCAGGTCATGACAAGCCTGACATTTAGCCTGCCCCTTCAGGTGCTTCCCCAACTCGATGCGCCGTTCCATGGCGCTATCCACCCGAGCCAATGCAAGGTTGTAGTCATTGATCTGCCACTGGAGGTCACCGGAGACTTGATCCAAGCTCAATTTCCGGGTACGTTCCATCCCTCCCGACCAACAAATCAATGTGGTGATGGCTACCGCAATCAAGACATTGGGGATGCGGGGATTTAAGCGTCGGAGTACATATTGGATGGCGAATGCCAGGAAAGCCAGTCCCAAAGTGGGCAGATGCGTTGATCTGGGAATTTCGAGAAGAACATTATAAACTCCTTGAAAATGATGCTCGGCCTTAACAGAGTTGACGCCAAAAAGGCTTGGTAGCTGAGAAGTTGCAATTATCAGCGCGGCGGCATTGGTAAATCCATTGACGACCGGGTGTGAAATGAAATTCACCACCGTGCCCAGTTTCAGCGTTCCCAATAAGAATTGGAAGCAACCCACCAGAAAAGCCAGAAGGATCGCATAGACGATAAATGATTCACTACCCGCCGTCGCCAGCGGCGCCAGGGCGGTCGAAGTCATCAGGGATACCACAGCCACAGGCCCTGTAGACAACTGCCGGCTGGAACCGAATAAGGCCGCAATTAGCGGAGGCAGAAAAGCCGCATAAAGGCCATAGTAAGCCGGCAAATCGGCCAACTGGGCATACGCCATGGATTGCGGAATCAATACCAGCGCAACGGTGAAACCGGCGGTGAAATCCGCACGCAGGTGCGCTGCCGAGTAACCCTTCAGCCAATTCAGGAACGGCAGATTTCGGCGGACATTAATTCTAAACAGCATGCCTGTATTTGAGCGCATTGATTTTTTCATCGAGTCTTACTTCTCGCCATCGTCCAGCTTGCGCATCTCCCTTAAAATACTTAACGGACTGCTGCCCATCGCCAGTTGCGCGATTCGGGCAGTCTTCTCTTGATCAGCCTCGAATTTTTTATGCAATCGGGCTTGATAGGCTTCTTTCAAAACCTCCAGGAGTTGATCGAGTTCATAAGGTTTGGGTAAATAACCGAAAGCTCCCAGTCGTGTGCACTCGACGGCGGATTCAAGCGACCCGTGTCCAGTTAGAACGATGACTTCGATGAATTTGTGCTCTCGCTTCAGAATTTCCAATACCTGGCGGCCATCCAGACCGGGCATTTTCAGATCCAGAAGCGCAAGGTCAAATTTTTGTTCGCGGGCGATGCGCACCGCATTCTGACCATCAGCGGCTTTGGCGACTTCCAGACCGCGCATCTCTAAGCGCCGTGCAATAGTGTCCAGAAACTTGATCTCGTCATCCACGATTAAAATTTTAATCTTATCAGACACGATTTCCTCCACTATCCATTTGGAGCCGGATTATCAGCCGTGATTTTAAAAACCAATCCATCGCCAGTAACCAAAGAACAACCATCCCCACAAGACCCCCCAAGATAACAACAACACTACGAAGCCATGTTTCAGGAAATCACTCAGTGTGACAAGCTGCTTGCCGGTGATGGGATCCTTGGCCATGGCATAGGCGATGGCGTTATTGGGGGTTCCGATCAGCAGCATATGCGCAAAAGAGGAGGCAAAGGCGGAAGCAAAGCCCACCATCCAAGGGTGGGTTCCTGTCAATGTGGCCATGGGTACGGTTATCGGGCCAATGGTGGAGACTGTGGCGCCATCGCTCATAAACTGGGTCATAATGCCGCTAAGAAGGCTGCTGGTGATGGCGAGCCCCGTTCCGTGACGCATGGAGTCGGGCAAGAGGTTAATAAAGACATCCGCCAGGTAAAGCGAGGCCCCTGTGACGGCCAAACCTTTGGCCAGTGCACAGGCTCCGGCATATAGAGCTACTACCTCCCATTGAATTTTGGATACTTCCGACCAGGTGATTATTCTGAACAGGCCAAGCAGAACCACGACGAGAATAACTGGACCACCCTCACCGAATTTGTCGCTCCCCAAAATCCACAGGAGGATCAGCATTATCAGCAACGCGGCAGTGAGGTACTCCTGGCGATCCATGGGGCCAAATTTATCGGATGCCCGGCGTACAATGGCGGAAACGTTCAATTTTTTTGCCCGCACTCGACTCCGGAAGATCACGTAGAAATACAACGCGATTACCAGACACATCACCGGAACGAAGGGCAGAGCGTATTTCACCCATTGGCCAAAGCTGGGCGCAGCGCCATAATCCGCTAAGATCCCCATCATAATGGCATTGCGCCCTCCCGCAGCCGGGGATCCCGGACCTCCGCAGTTGGCACAAAAACATAGCGCCAGAACCAGCATAACCGCCAGAGAACGGTCTTCTCTCACTCCTGCTTCCCGCGTGGCGGCGGCATAAACCACGATCATAATGGGCATAATGAAGGCTACCAAAGCATGTTCGGAGACAAAGGCGCAGGTGATTCCGACCAGCGGTAGAAAAATAAACAACAATCGCGGTAAACTGGTAGCTGGACCCAATAAAAGGATCCCAATGCGGCGATTAAGCCCGGTTTTAATAACGGCCATTGCGACGACCAGCACCCCAAAAATGAAAACCACGGCATCCTTGGCGTAGGCACCGGCCACCTCATCCGGTTTCATCACGCCTAAAAAGTACATGAATACCCCAACCATTATGGCTGTCATACCCAGTGGCAATGCCCCAGTGGCCCAAAATAATGTGCTGACTAATAGGATGCCCAGCATCGCCTTAGCTCTGAAAGCAGCCTCCCTGGGCGTAAGGCCGCGCAACCTCACTCGCTTACCGAATTCATCCATCACCATGCTTTCCAGCCTGCTGGTGTGGCTGTAGTATTGGGTGATGGATTCACCCTCCTGCATCCTTTGATAGCCAGCATATCCTAAAATGGGATCTGATGGATCATCAATGGCTTTACCCGTGATGGCATGAATGATCTGAGGTTTTTTTGCCACTGACAAGAGATTCATCATTCTCGCAGGAGCGGGTGCTAAATATAAAATCAGGAAGATCAACAACCCCAATCCGATGACCCCCGGACGATGATTATGAGCGCCAATCAACCATTTCCACAATGATCCCTTTTCAACCCGAGGGATTTCCCGCTGTTGCATGATCGCTAATCTGTGTTGGCGGGCATCGTTTATGGTATCCACCAGTTGGTCTAATTCGCAGGGTTTCTCCAAATAGGTGAAAGCGTCCAGTCGGCCGGTCTCAATGGCTGAAGCAATGCTACCGTGACCAGTTAACATAATGACCTGCAAATCCGGACGAAATTGCTTGAGTTCTTTTAATACCTGTTCGCCTGAAATATCCGGCATTTGGCGGTCCAAGATCACGACGTCAATATCGGTTTCGCGGCGCACGGTCTTAAGCGCCTCCAAGCCGTTATTTAAAGCAATATTTTGGTACCCACGAAGACGCAGGCGTTCCGCCAGCGAATTGCGGAAATTATCCTCGTCATCAATCAACAGGACTTTCGACATCACAGTCACCAAAAAATTGAATCCTTTGGATTAAGTGGTTTCTGTACAATTCTTAATGCGTTCCACGACCTCAACGTAAAGATCCGAGAGGCGTAAGATGCCGATGACTTCACCGTGCTGAGTGACTAATAGAGAAAGGGTTTGATTTACAATTATTTTATGCAGGGCTTCGCTCAGGGTGGCATGTAAATCCACGCTTTCGACAACAGGGTGCATCACCTCCCGCACTCGAGTGGATCTGGCTCGCCGGCAGATGTCGGTCATGTTATCTTTCCACAGATCCATATTTTCCATCATGGATTGGATGAAGTCGGGACTCAAACCCACGCGGGATAACGCCCCCAGGTCTCCGATGGAACTGTACTTCGGCTCAAGCGCCTTTAAGAATGCCAGGTGGCCAAGTTTTCCTACGATTTTGCCGCTCTGATCAATCGCCAACACAGCTCGGTGCGGCTGTCGTCCCGGAGGTAGTTTATCTTGAGCCTCTTCCAAGGCCATGGCGGCCTCCAGAAGGTTGGCGTCCTGGGAAACCACCGCATAATCAGTCAGCGGTAGCATGAGTTCTTGAACTTCCTTGGATTTCATTCGCCCTCCGCAAATTTGATGGGTAGAGCCACAGTGAAAATGCTGCCCTTGCCCGGAATACTCTCGATTTCAATTTTCCCCCCCAGACTCTTAATGATGCTGTAACTGACCGACAATCCCAGCCCGGTCCCCTTGCCGACTTCTTTGGTAGTATAAAAAGGCATGAAGATCCTGCCCATTTCCTCCCGCGTGATACCTTTTCCCGTATCCGAAATGGCTATCCTGATGGTACCATTCAAGCAGAAGGTCGAAACAGCGATCTTTCCCGGTGGCGTGATGGCATCTGCAGCGTTGTTCAGAATATTCAAAAAAACCTGCGTAATCTGGTTGGCATCAGTAATGATTGGAGGTAGATCACTTCCGTAATTCTTCACGATTTCAATATTGGAGGTAGCCAATTCGCGGATCAGCAATCCGTCCAATACCTGATCCAACAGGGTGTTAATGTCATAAGGTTGGAGTTTAATATCATTTTTTCTCACAAAGGTTAGCAACTTGCGAGTTATATCCCGGCAGCGGAACACCGCCTCTTTTATATTGTCAAGATGCGGTACCAACTCGCTAAAGGTTGGTTGCATGTTAAATTCCGGACTCATTAAATCCTTCATCAAGCCGACTTCCTCAGAGATGATGGCTAAAGGATTGTTGATTTCATGCGCAATTCCAGCGGATAATTCTCCCACGGAAGCCAGCTTCGCAGCATGTTCGAATTGCATCGTGGCGATTTCCCGTTCGATCTGCAATTGCACCAGTTTCTTGGATCTGAAAATAATTATGGAAAGAACAATCATTATCAGAGCAATGGAAATGATGATGAGGCTTAAAATACTGCCAAAAAAGGGCCAGGTGGTATGCTGGTGAACCCAACGCACCGTGACCGCCCAATCCGCAGTATGAAGCCAGGCATAGGCATAAGAAACCGATCCCATGCTTCGGGGTAGAGTAATTTCACCGATCCGAGGATCCAGTGGGGGAACCAGTGCTGCGGGTTCGAAAGGGGGATCCATAGGGGGTGGTCCGACCTGGAAAACTCCAGTGCGGCTGATAATGGCAAGATTGACCTCGTTAGATACTTGAAGAGAATTTATATATTCATAGAATTTTTGCGGATCCAAGGTGGCGCGCAGCACGGCATAACGACCCTCCAGGATCCGGCGCACTGCAATGGTGAAATGCGGCTTTTGGCGGAGTCCCAGATACACGTCAGTGATGATGTGGTCGTCTTTTCCGGCCTGCAAAGCAATGAACCAGGTTTCGTGGCTGTAGTTCTTATTCTCGAGATGGGGGAGAGGTCCGGCATAGGCCTTCTGGATGCCTGTCGAATCGAAAAAACCCACGTCAATAAAAGTATTGCTACTCTTTACCAACCTGTCCAGCAACCCCGCCATAGCAGACGAAGTTATTGGAAAGGGCAATTTGGGATCATCAATCAGGTTGGCCAGGTTGATGATGCGTTCCTGCAAGAACAGATCTAGAAAATTAGATTGATGCTCAGCGATAGTGCGCAGGTGGAGTCGTCGGCTTTCGCGCGACACGGCATTGTAGAGAAGGCAGAAATACAGGGTTAACAGGATCAAGGGGAGCAAATAAGTCAAAATCAGGCGCAACAGATTCTTGCGCAACAACTCGCGGTAATATTTTTCGCTGGGTGTTTCCAGACTGCCCTGTGGGTTGGCCTGTTCCATAGTGCCTTCTTCCGTGGGTGGCTTCAGGGATGGATTGGCGATACCGACAACCCCATCGTCGGCCAAAAATAGCGGATAAACAATCCCAGCACAATTATAAGTATCACACTCATCACAAAACCCGTTCTAAAGAATTCTCCTTTGGAGAACTGGCGACTTTCATACGCAATTGCATTCGGGGCCGCGCCGATCAGCAACATGAAAGGCATACCGGCCGCTGCCACAGCAGAATAGAAGATCATCTCAGGGGCTATGCCAAGATAGGAAGCCATGACCAGTGCTACCGGCATGACCAATGCGAGCACAATCAGATTCACGATGACGTTTGCCAGTACTAATACCAGCCCCCCAAGGCAAATAATAAAAACCGGCCAGGATATTTGTTGAACAAAAGGGAGGCACAATACAGCCAACCACCGACTTGCGCCGGTTTGCCACAAACAGAAGCCTAAACTTACGGTACCGCCGAAAAATAATATCATATTCCAGGGAATTTCCTCCAGATCCTGCAAATTGAGAACTTTAAACAGAAAGAACAGCGGTGTGGCCAAAAGAATTATACCGGTAATATCCAAGTGTTTAAGAGAGGAGACGAAAGGATATAGGTATAGCAGCAGGAAGACTCCACCGGTAATACTGATCGTGAGCCATTCTGGTCGGGAAATTGGACCCAATCGTTTGACCAGGTCACGAGCGCGATCCTTCAAGCCTGGGATAGTCTGTTTTTCCGGGCTATAAAGGAGACTGATCAGCAGCCATACGAGAATCACCATGATCCAACTTAGGGGCAATAAATAAAAGCTAAATTTGGCCAGACCAATATCTAATCCGGTCATTTCACGATAAAACCCTGCGGCAATCACCCCGCGGGCCGCTCCCAGCATCGAGGCTACGCTCCCCGCGGCGGCTGTGAAAGCCATACCGATAAATAGTCCTTTGCCAAATCGTGTCGGTTGCCCATCTTTCTGGTACAGAGAAAAAATAGCCACCAGCAGCGGATACAGGGCTGCGGCAATCGCAGTATGGGTTATAAACAAAGTCAGTACGGCAATCAATGCTCCGCAACCTAAGTAGATTGCGCGGGTGCGTTCACCCATCAAGGCCAGCATGGAATACGCCAAACGTTGAATCAAACCGGATTTAATGAAGCTCTTGCTGATGATGAGAGCCGCAAAAATAAACCACACCGCAGGGTGAAAAAAATCGCCCAACGCAGTGGCAGGATTGCGTAGGGCAAAAAGCACTTGAATTACGCCGACGATGATGCTGGTAACGCCGATGGGAACCACTTCAAAAACCCACCAAAAAGTCGCAAGGAAGAATAATCCGAGGGTGATCTGACCGGTTTTCGTTAAAGCAAAATGCTCCCCCTGAGGGTCCACAACCTCCGGCAGCGGTGGCCAAAAGTACACCGCCAGGAAAGCTGCGATCCCCAATATAATCAAGATTGCCTGCTGAAATTCGCGCCGATGCAACCACATCTGGATTGGAAGGCGGCGACGAACTCCATTTTGCACGACCACTGCTTTTTCGGCCCTCAGGTAAGGCAACGATGAAAGCACGATGGTTTCCCCGGTATCTTTGTGAATTTTTTAATAAGTCTTGTCGCAATTCCTTTGATCATGTGAAGGAAATCTAAAACTCCATCTTCACATGTTTCAAGAGTGCAACGGAATATAATTATAAATTTTTTAAAATCCAAGAATTTTTTCATTATAATATCCTCTCAAACAAAAGTAAGAAAGAAATGCTACATAAATGTTGCATTCCGAAGCGGTTTTGCAACATTATTGTGGATCAATTCCTGTCTCCGCATCCCGATCAGGTGCGACCGGTATTCCTTTAGATAAGCGAGAAATTTTGGGAGATCGTCAACACTAATGGACATGGCTGGGGCAATTCGCTGGGAAAGATGATGAACACTCCGGGAGAACCAAATTATTTTGAACCCCCACCATATAATTGCAGCATCAGTA
>JAGVQJ010000052.1 GCA_020051775.1 Calditrichota bacterium
AATCCCTCCCAGGATCAAACTCGCCACCCCGTAAATCCAACCAGCTCCCACCAGCAACAAACTTGAACCGGCCAGAACCGTCAACCAAGTGTATTGATTGATCGCTTTCCATGTAGCCGGAATCCCCTTGATAGTCGGCAGCATGGGATAACCCACCCTGCGATAATCTTCGGCATGACGGATGGCCAGCGCCCAAAAATGCGGCGGCGTCCAGAAGAAAACCACTGCGAGCATCAGCCACGCGGCGGGAGCCGGGCTTCCGGCGGCAGCGGCCCAGGCAATGACCGGGCCCATGCCTCCGGCCACACCGCCAATGACGATGCTATAGGGGGTGCGAGGTTTCAGGTATAGAGTATAAAACAGGCTATAGAAGAGAATGGTGGCCGTGGTCAACAAAGCAGCGGCGAGGTTGAAAAACAGAGCAAACAGCGCCACCGAGACGATCCCCAGAGTCACTGCCGCCGTCATCGCCTCCCCGGGATTCATTAATCCCTGCGGTAAAGGTCGGCGCCGGCGGGTGCGATCCATAGCAGCGTCCACTCGACGTTCCAGGTATTGATTCAGTGCCTTGGCCGATCCCGCCGATAATGCCAGAGCCAGCAGCGCCAACGCGAAACGGAGTGGTTGATTGAGTAGGCTACCTTCTAGAACCAACCCGGCCGCCCCGGTAACCACGACCATCAATTGCAAAGTGGGTTTGGTCAAGGCCAGGTAGGCGGTTAGTTTGCGATAAAATCGCCTGCGTAGCCCCTCCTTTAAGGAGTGAGCTGCGTCTGAAATCAAGGCGCCTGAATGCGCTTCATCCAAAATCTTAGCCCCCTTCAGGGGGCTTGTAAAAGATATAGCCCATCGCTTTAGCGGTGGGCGTGCTGCTTGAGTCGCCATCTATGATTTCGCCTTTGCCAGTTGCCGTAGATGTTCCGTTAGAAGTTGCATGTCGCCCGTGCCGTCATAATATCCCCGGATCCACCCCTGGCGGTCCACCAGAACGAAGCGGCTGCTGTGACCACTAGGAAAGTCTTTACCTGGCAGCAGGAAGCCGCGCTCGCATAGCGTCGAGACGTCTGCAATAGGGCCCCGCAGGAATAGCCAGCGCTGGTCGGTTACGCCGTTTTCTCGAGCGTAGGCAGACAGTACTTCGGGCGTGTCGTTTTCGGGATCCACGGAGATGGATACGAATTGGATCTCGGCCACACCTGCAAAAAGTCTGTAAAGTTCACTCATATTTCCAGCCATCGCCGGGCAAACACCACGACAACTGGTGAAGATGAAATCCACGACGCTTATTTTACCCTGAAAATCCTGCTTCGTGAACGATCCGCCATCACTGCGCGCAAAGCTAAAATCGGTCACTTCCCCATAGCGTGGCAAGTTCGACCTTGATTTTGACGCTTGCTGCGTGACCAGTATCCCTAGCATGACCAATGCCGCAGCCAAAGCCACGACCAACAGCACTGAACGGGGAATGAGTTTATTTCCATTCATACCAACCTCGATCGGTTTTTCTTAAAGCGGCGTGCAGCATCAACAACAGGCCCGTGATTAATGCGCCGCTCCACAAATGCAAAACTCGCAACACCGGCGGAGTCGTTTCCAATAGGAAAGCGCCGAAGGTTACTTGTGCGAGTAGCAGGATAAGCAGGCCCACAGCGCCCTGCCAGACCAAAGGCGATGGATTGCGGCTGCGCAGCAACACTTTCAATCCCAGATAAAATCCCGGAATTACCAACAACGCGCCCAGGATGATATGAAGATAGTTCAACACTCCTGCTTGCGCCAGCCAGGCTCGGCCCACGGCCAGTGGATCTGCGGTTTGAAATGCTTCCAAAGTGCTGCGCATGTTGGTTCCCAGGATCACTTGAATCAGGCTGATTCCCAGCAGGATTGCCAACCAGGCGCGCAGGCGATCGGGGTAAATGCTGCCGCGTTCGCTCCGCGAAAAAATGTGATAATACATCTGCTGGCTGGTATACAGCATCAACATTCCGATGAGGATAGCCAGAACGGCATGAAATGACACCAGGGTGGAATCCAATTTTGTCTCCACCACGCGGCCTCCTTGCCAACCGGCGTAAGCGGTTAACAGTGCCGCAGCTACGGCTGGCAGATATATCCTGGGGACACTGCGGAAATGCTTGACGGCCAATAACGCGCTGATGAGGATCAAAGTGCCCACGATCATCGCCCAGAGGCGATTCAAATATTCGATCCAGGCCAGGGTGAAGTTGAACTGGGCCGGATCTATGCCGGGCGGTAGTTGTTCGATGCTGACCGGAGGAATCCAACGACCAAAGCAAGTGGGCCAGTCAGGGCAACCTAAACCCGCCCCCGACACTCGCACCAGCCCGCCGGAAAAGATCAACACATAAGCAGCAATGGTGGCCAGAGCCGTTATACGCAAAGTACTTTTCATGATCGCCTCAATGTTGTTCCTCTGGGACGTTGTTGCTTTAGTGTTCTGGTGCGTTTGATCCTGACGATGTATCTTCGGTTGGGATCGCCCCTGAACGTGCACTGTCTAACGGGTATATGACCGCCTCAGACCGTATGGGCGCCGCGACTTCCGGTAATATCCGGCCTCGGTTCAAGGTGTCGAACAGGGTCAGGATAATAAACACTGCCAAGGTGGCCAGAGCTATAACGAAAATGAGTAAGTAGAGACGGTTATCATACTTGAGGTGCATGAAAAACAGGGCGACCAAGGTGGCTTTCGCGGTGGCGATGATCATGGCCACCACCAAATTGAAACCACCCAATGGAATCTGCGCTACAGCCACCGTAATAGCCGTTAGTATCAATAAAGCCGCTCCCACGCGCAAGTAAACTTTGCTGGGAATCGAATGCCCCTTGCTGTTATCGGCATGAACCGCCATAATCATCCTACTAGGTAAAATAGGGGGAAGAGGTATATCCAGATCATATCCACCAGGTGCCAGTAAAGACCGGTCATCTCCAGGGGCACAAAATAATAGGAAGAGAAATCACCCCGGCGGGTGCGCACCATCAGCCAGAGTATAACCGCCAAACCTCCCAGAACGTGCAGGCTGTGCAACCCGGTCATCATGTAATAGGCGCTGTAGAAGATGTGAGGATTCGTGCCTTGGATTCCGGTGAAGGTATAGTACTTGCCGGGCAATTGCCCCAGGTGAATATGATGCGCCCATTCAAATCCTTTGACCGCCAGAAAGATGACACCGAATAGGACGGTAGCGCCCAGCAGCATCAACGTTTGCTTGCGTTTATTCTCCCGGATGTGGTAAATGGCCAGCGCGAATGTGATCGAGCTGAGGATCAAAACGACTGTGTACAGCGCGCCGAACTTTACGTCCAGGGTCGAATGAGCATTGTAGAATATCTCAGGATTCGAGGCGCGGTAAAACGTGTAAAATCCGAATAAACCTCCGAACAGCAGCAACTCAGTGATGAGAAATAGCCACATGCCCAGCTTGGCCGATTCCCGCTGCTGTTCCATGTCAGCAAAGTGGTGCTGAAGAGCGTCCGTGTGTGGATTATCGTTCATGTTCATTAAGTTAGGTTCGCTCCGCAACCATTTCCTCGTAATCATACGGTCCGTGCTTGACGACCGGCTGAGTCTTGAAGTTCTGCGTGGGTGGCGGCGAGGTCGTCGTCCATTCCAAGGTGCCGGCATTCCAGGGATTGTTACTTAACGTTTGGCGTTTTCTCTTTAATGATGCCAGCAAACACCAGACTAAAACCACCAGACCGACTCCCAGGACATAAGCGCCGACAGTCGAAAGCACATTGAGCGGCTTGTACTGCGGCAAGTAAGTATAGTATCGTCGCGGCATGCCTTTCATCCCCAGAATAAATTGTGGGAAGAAGGTCAGATTAAAACCGATAAACACCAACACCGCAGCGGTTAGCGACCAGAAGCGGCTGTACATGCGCCCGAAGATCTTGGGCCACCAGAAATGCAATCCCCCTAACAGCCCCATCATGGCGCCGCCCATCATCACGTAATGAAAATGAGCCACCACGAAGTAAGTGTCCGAAACGTGCACGTCCGAGGCCAAAGCGCCTAGAAACAATCCTGTCAGCCCCCCGATGGCGAACAGAAACAGAAACATCAATGCGTAAACCATGGGAGGATCGAAGCTGATGCGTCCCTTGTACAACGTGGCCGTCCAGTTGAAGATCTTGACCCCCGACGGGATGGCTACCAGGAACGTCAACAGGGAGAAGATCACTGAAGCGATTTCGGCCTCCCCCGAGACGAACATGTGATGTCCCCACACCAGGAAACTCAAGAAAGCAATAGCCAGGCTGGAAAAGGCGATAGCCGAGTAACCGAAGATTTTGCGGCGAGCGAACACGGGGATCAGTTCGCTGATGACGCCCATAGCCGGCAGGATCATGATGTAAACGGCCGGGTGCGAATAGAACCAGAAGAAATGCTGGAACAGCACGGGATCGCCGCCCATCTTGGGGTCGAATATTCCCACGCCGAAGACACGTTCCAGGATCAGGAGCACCAGGGTAATGGCCAACACCGGCGTGGCCAGAACTTGAATAATGGAAGTCGCATAGAGCGACCAGACAAACAGCGGCATCTTGAACCAGGTCATCCCCGGCGCGCGCAATTTGTGGACTGTGGCGATGAAGTTAATGCCGGTGAAGACCGAGGAGAACCCCGCGATGAATACTCCCAGGGTCGTGGTGATTACCGAGGAATTGGACTGAGTGCTGTAAGGTGTGTAAAACGTCCAGCCGGTGTCGGCGGCGCCGCTGTGTAACGAGTACAAAATCACCAGCGAACCGATGATATAGGTATACCAACTCGCCAGGTTGAGGCGCGGGAAGGCCACATCCCGCGCGCCGATCATCAGGGGCAAGGCGAAATTGCCCAGAATGGCGGGAGTGGCGGGGATAATGAACAGGAAAATCATGATGGCGCCGTGCAGCGTGAAAATTTGGTTGTAATGCTGCGCCGTCACTAAAGGATTTTCAGGCCGGGCCAATATGGTTCTGATGAGCAGGGCGAAAACTGATCCGGCCAGGAAGTAAATCGCCACGGCGATCAAATACAGGATGGCGATGCGTTTGTGATCTAAGGTCAGCAGCCAGGATTTCAATCCCCGGGGCTGATCCAGGTAACTGGATTCTTGCATTTTCATTTATTCCGACAATTATTCCGACAACGACTTAAGGAACGCGATCAGCGCGTCTAACTCAGTGTCAGTCAACTGTCCCTGATAAGTGGGCATGACCGGCTGAAATCCGCCCACCAATTTAGCGCTGGGATCCAGGATAGACTCGCGGAGATAATTCTCAT
>JAGVQJ010000019.1 GCA_020051775.1 Calditrichota bacterium
GATCCCGTCGGAAAACTCATCGAAAATGTCGTCAACGTAGACTAATTCAGTGCGGCCAAGCTGGGCAGTGCGGCGCGCCAGATAGGCCTGCAGGTCGAGATTATCCTGGAAATCCCGGTGTGTAATGACCAGCAACTTGACTGGAGATCCCAGAGCCAGTTGCCCTTGAATGTCAGAGCCCGGATCCATGAAAGCGGAATCGGGAATAAGCTTGGAAAAAGGCGCCAGAGCCACATATTGCGGTTGGCCGTAGGGTTGATCCTGAAACCGCACCCGGTAAAGGGTTTGACTTCCGGCTTGATATGGGGTGACTTCGGCGTTGATGATCTTGGACTGCCCCAGCTTGTAGATTTCGATCTGCGAGGAGGTAAAATTCTCGATGCGGTAATCCACAATCGTATCAGGCACCGCTCCGGGCGGGGCGGAAAAGCGCAATAGATCGGCGTCGGCCTTATATTGCCGCTGGTAGGTAATCTCGAACCAGTTCAGGAGCGAGGTATCGTTCATTCCAGCGTAGGTATCCACGGGACAGAACAGCGCCAATTCATTGTAACCGTGGTGGAGCACGGCGGCGGAAATGCCCCCAAATCCCTGAGTATCCAGGATGATGCCGGTCTGCCCCACCCACCAGGAAGCTCCGGCTGATCCGCCTTCAAGCGCCGGCGAATTCTGGTTGTTCAAGCTCACATAAACATGATGCTGCCCGCCCTGGTTCTGCTGATCAGGGTAGGTCAATCCCTGCAAGTTTATCCTGACTCGGGCGCCGGTAGCGGAATTCGTATAGGGATAGGGCATGTACACCATATAGGCGCGAGTCTGTGAGGCGCGCACACCGCTGTCATAGAACCAATGCTCTTTTAACGAATCCTGCGATACGTGCGATAACCGGTTGAAATAGCTGTTCATCTCCTGGTGGAGGAAATAAGGATAGGAAATAGCATGGAATTGGTGCGCTTCCCGCACTTCCACCACTTCACCGCTCTCTTCACCCAGGCGAGCCCCTAGAGGGCCGCCCCAGGAAAGCCAGTAGACATTGGCATCGGTGAACAGATCGCTGTAGATTTCGGGATTCTGCTGGGTGTAAGTTCCATGCAGGGTTTCACCCCAGAACTCAATAAAATCGCTTTGATCGAAGCGGCCATCGGCTTCTCCGCCCACATAGAGAGGTTGTTCCTGGCCTTGGTGTTCCAGACGGAGGGTGCGGGGATCCACATTGGACAAGTTCAATCCCCAAGCGGCTAATTGATCGGAGGATATGTGGTATAAGCCTTCTTTGGAAAGGTATATTTTCAGACGCGGACCCTGGGCGGTCGTGAACGAAGTCAGGGGAGTCGGCGGCCCGGTGGAGGCAGGAACGGCACTCGTGAGCGTAAGCGAACTCAGTTCTGGCGGCATGACCGCCGGGCGTTCACCAGGCTCCAGCTTCGCTTTGTATTCCAATCGGATTTTTGCGGATTTCAGACTCACGGCGTGCTTGAGTTTTGCGTTCCAGTGTACGGGATGAAACTCGACTGAATTCAACGGCATCCCCCGGTAGCGCCCGAGAAAGCGCATCTGCGCCCAAGCTTCAGAGAGATGGTTTTTATCAGGCGGTAATGTCGCCCCAACCCTTTTTGTGGGAGGTGCATTGGTATCGTAAGGGTCCGCCGGATCATCTGCAGAAGCATTGATTTGGTCGTTCGGGGCGATTCGAGGCGCTTTGTCCAAGGGCAGCAGCACAGTACGGGCATCCAGGATTTTCAAAGTGACCGATCCCGGCAAGCCGGGCAGCAGAGTCTGAAAAGCAGGCAGAAGATGCCCATTGGCGTCCGGCACACGAGGCAGGTTGCCCATGGTCAATAAACTGCCGGAATGACTCGACTCGCTCTTTAGGTCGGGGAAGGTGATCTCAAGATCAATTCTGCCGGGTTCCTGAGACAGGATCTGGACGCGAGGTTCAGGGATTTGCAGCTCGAGTTGATCAAGAGCAGAGACGGAATCGGCGGCTAAAAGGCTCAGAGCGAGGCACAGCAGCAGACAGCCGAATTGGGTGATGCGAAACTGAGGGTGGGTCACTGGACAAACCGCTTAAAGATAAAACCAAACCACTGGTAGGCATTTTCTACCGACGCCCATAAAATAATCCCCTTGAAGTATATTTGCAAGCCAAAATAAAGAATTTTAGACCCCTGCTTGAATTTCAAACGGCTATAATCAGGGAAAAAGAGCAGGGGAAGCTCAAACTAATCGCAACGAAGCTTGTCGGTGATTGATCACGTCCCCGGCGCTGATACTCAACAGCTTTAAATATCCTTTGAATTATATGTCTAAATTGCTTATATTGAAAATTTAACTGATAGACATCAACTATCTCACCCAAGGAATGTGCGTGAAGAAGCGAATCATCACCTGCCCGGTATGCGCCGAAGAGATCGAAATCTTCGATAATCCGAAACCGGTGGTGGATATGATCATCCGCGTCGGCGTCGGCATCGTTCTCATCCAGCGCAGGAATGCTCCTTTCGGTTGGGCCATCCCCGGCGGTTTTGTGGATTACGGCGAAACCGTCGAAGAAGCGGCGTTGCGCGAAGCCCGCGAGGAGACCGGACTGGAGCTGACTGACCTATCCCAGTTTCACGTTTATTCCGATCCCAAGCGTGACGACCGGATGCATACCATCAGCGTTGTCTTCACCGCCCAGGGACAGGGCACGCCCAAAGCAGGGGATGATGCTGCAGAGATCGGAGTTTTCACACAGCACAATCTACCTCCGGATATAGTATTCGATCACCCTTGCATCTTAAGCGATTACTTCGCGCGAACCGCACAGCATTAGTAACGGGATTATCCGTGTCAAATTATAAATTCATAGCAGCGCTTCTTTTAATTCTGGTGATGATCCTGCCGGCACAGGCGGTGGATATCTCCTCTCTATTGCGCCGCCAGGATCTGGAGGAGAAATTTCAAGGCTGGCTGGACAAGGGTCGTGCGTTGCGGCAGCAACGCCGATGGGATGAGGCGATCGTTGCCTTCAACCGCGTGCTGGAGGTTGATCCATTACATGAAATGGCTACCGACGAAATCGCGCAGACCTGTTTTCAGGCTCATCGCTGGATTGAGGCCGCCGATTGGTTCTTCTCTCTTTCGGAAATCGCGCCATACCGCCGTGATGCGTTTTCCTCGCGTTGGACCGCCCTGATACGTGTTGCGGGGAAAGATACGGGAATGATCCAATCCGCCCGAAATCAAGTGCATGAAGAGTTGACTCGATTTCTCCAAGATTTCCCCTGGGACTGGGAGACGCTAAAGGCCGCCCGCGAGGGCGCTCTGGTGGCCGAGGACAGCGCGCTGAGCGCGGACTTAACGTTTCGATTGACCTCCAACTTTCCGGATTCTCCCGCCGGGTATGACCTCCTGGTGGAAAGTTTCTATGACGGCCTATACCCGATATGGAACGATCCGGCCCAGCGGGTCCCCTACATCCGTCAATTTATGGCTGAGCATCCACGCGGCGAATATCGCGAAATTGCCTGGCAGTACGCCATATCCGCGGCGGCGGAAGCGAACGATTCCCTGATTCTGCGACAGGCCTTATCCATTTGGATGGCTGAGGATCCCTACAATCCCCTACCCTACGAACGTTGCGTGCGCTACTTGCTGGAACGTGGCTCCGATCCTGACAGCCTGCTCCCCGTTGCGCGACAGGCCGTTGACCTGGCCGTAGGTTGGCGCGGGAAATCCATGAAGCATGTCGAACAACGTCTCATGGAGGGCAAGATTCTATTTGCCAACACTCGCCTGAATATGGCTCGGGTGCTGATCGAATTGGGGAGATTCAGCGAAGCGCAGTTGTGGCTGGAGGAGGGGCTAAAGCGGAGCGATTTCGGCGTGAACGATGAAGGCACTGGCGCACCGTTTGAGTTTTTTCTGGGCGTCATCGCCGAAAAACAGCGTGAGTGGGATAAGGCTTTCGATCATTATATCAATGCGATCTGCGCCGGCGACGCTCGGGGCGAGTGGATAGCACGCTCCGATTCGGCGGTACAGGCGCTCTATACCAAACATTTTTCCCGCTACCAAACCGACTTGATCACCCTGGCTCGGTCGCGCTGCAAATATACCGGACCTACCTTTGACGATGTTACCGCGATGATGAATTTAGAAAGGGTAGGAACAGGACGTGTCGCCTGGGGAGATGCCAATGCCGATGGATACGACGATCTGCTGTTAGGAGGTTGGCGGTTGTTTCTGAATGATCGTGGTATGAATTTCCGAGAAGTTACCGATAGCGCCGGGTTGCGGGGTGAAGGGGTCACTGGAGGGGTTTGGGCGGATGTTGATCTGGATGGAGATCTGGACCTGTTCTGCGCTGCGAATGGAAAAGATGAAACAGGAGACCGGCTATATTTGAATCAAGGCCATACTGAAGGTGGATTGCCGCAATTTCTCCAAGCCATTGAGTTGGCGGGCGTCATTAGTGATTCTTTTCCCTCGGAAGGAGCCGGTTGGGGCGACCTGCAGGGCGACGGCCGGCCTGACCTCTACGTGGCCAACTACGAAATGCCGGAACTGGATTTGGGGCAGGGTACGCTGGATTACCTTTACCTGAACTTACCGGATCCGACTTCACAATTGGGTTTTCGCTTCCAGAGGTTGGGGCCGGACAACGGTCTAACCCCACCGTTCGGTGAAAACTTGTGCGGCCGGGGAGTTAATTGGGGCGACTTCGACAGCGATGGCGACCAGGACATTTATGTGTCCAACTACCGCTTGCAGGAGAACTTCCTGTGGGAAAACCGGAGTGGCGCACTACGAGACCGCGCCTGCCTTTACGGCATTGCCGGAACTGAAAAAAACGGCTGGTGGGGGCATACGATTGGATCGGAGTGGGGTGACTTTAACAACGACGGCCATCTGGATCTGATCACGGCGAACCTGGCGCATCCGAGGTACATCGAATTTTCTAACCGCACCTGCTTGTATGAGAACCGATTGGGACGTGAGAGAGCTTTTAAGGAAGTGCGTGAAGCTTGGGGGATTAAATACGACGAAACCCATTCAGACCCTGCCTGGGGCGACGTGGATAACGATGGCGATCTGGATCTTTATATCACGGCGATCTATCCAAAAAGGCGATCCTATTTATACCTTAATGATTTAAAGAAACACCAGTTTCGCGAAGTGACTTTCCTGGCCGGTGTGCGGGTGGCCAATGCCTGGGGTTGCGCATACAGCGATTTCGATGGCGATGGCGATCTGGACCTGGCGGTAGGGTCAGCCGAGGGGGTACGCTTGTTCCGCAACCGGGGGACGGATCATCATTGGTTGCAAGTGGAAATTTTAGCACCCGGCAGCGCTTATGGCACGCGCATTACCTTGCGGCGAGGCATGGAAATACAATTACGGGAAATTCAGGGAGGCAAAGGCACAACGTCTCAGCATTCCCACATCGCGAGTTTTGGTCTGGGAATGGAGGCCACGCCGGTAACTTTGGAAATCCGCTGGCCATCGGGGCGGAAGGTAAAACTGAAGAAAATTCGCACAAACCAGAGGCTTTTCCTGAATGAAAATATTAAACCATCCATAAATCCCTGAAGTCACAAATTTAAACCTTAAGATTATTAAACGCAGCAGTCTTTGTGAATTTGGAAACATAAGCGTGGTATTATTAGTTAATCCTTCATTCGGGCAGGATTATTGCGGGAGTTTTGTGCCGGTGCAGGCTCTCGCTGGGTAAGGACTTTTGTGATTTAAGTCAATATCCCATCTGTACAAAAGAGTAAATTAATATCGCGGAATTTCGGTCATCAAGTTTCAGGAGGAGTATTTTGGGCTCGCGAATGCTGGTGGTTGACGATGAAAAGAATATCTGTTCTTACCTGGCGGAACTATTCACGCTGGAAGGCTGGACAGTTGATACCGCCTACGACGGCTATGAAGGCGTCAAGCTGGCGTCCGATCAGGATTACGACGTAATCATCATGGATATTCTAATGCCGAACATGACCGGCCTCGAAGCGACGAGAGAGATTATACGCCGCAAACCCGCCTCAAAGATCATCGCCATCACCGGTGCTCCTTACCCCAAACAGGCCGAGGAGGCGATGGAAAGCGGCACGAAGCTGTTCATCAAGAAGCCATTTTCATCCGAGAAAATAATAGAGGCGGTGAAGAGTCTGAAGTGAGAAGGAGGTCTCTAACCCTCAAGGAAAGGTACTTATGAAATAAAATGTGTTTATCCCAAGTCGTGTAAAAATTACTAGCCACAAATTTTCACTATCCTCCTCGCTACGTCTTCCGCTCCCGAGCAATCCATACTCTCCGGCCTGGGCGCCCGCATGACTCGATTCATGACCGACACCCAACTTCCCAATGCCAGATCCTCCAACGAAATTTGCTCAGTTCGCAGATAAGGCTTCATCTCTCGTATTAATATAGGGTATTCACGGAAACGACCTCGCGGCAAATACAACAAAGCGGCGTCATTGGCGATGCATTCGCTGACGATCCCATACCCCGGTTTGGATACTACTACGTCAGAGGCAGCTACTAAATCGGGGTAACGCAAACCCAACTCCGGCAAGCGGCTATCAGTCAAATGCCGGAACGGTTTGCCAGGATCAGGCGAGGGGGCGGTGGAAATCAGGACGCTTTCCTCCCGTATCGCCAAGCTGCGGTGGTGTCGGTTCTCTATTGCCGATTGTCGGGAGTCGTCATATGAGGAGACCTGACGACACAGTAGTCCGAACCCACCGAAGGAGAACAACACTACCGGAACGGTCTCATTCAGCCCCAGCCGGCTGCGAGCCATATTGCGGCCTAATTCCGAAGTTCGCGCCACCAGCGGAACCTCAATTGCCGGTCGGAGGGCGTCCATACGTCCGTAAAAAGGAAGACGAAAGAGCAATTTCGCGGATCGGTAAGCCTTTCGTATGCGTTTAATGTGTGGCTTCAATGCGGGATATTCCCGCGCATACGCCTGGTAGATCCAATCCCAGGAAAAATTACCCAAGGCAAAGGCGGGCACGCCGGCGCGAGCCGCCGCTTCAAATGCCAGGGGCGGCATATCAATCAGCGCAGCAGAAATTTTCTCGCGATGCAGGAATTCGGCTTCAGACTCCACCAGCTTGGCGGATATAGCTTCCAATTCCGCCAAATCCTTTAGCGTACCCGGTACGTCCATGGTTAGAGAATCACTCTGGTGAACGCCGACGTCCAGCTTGAAGCGACGATAAACAATGTTGGGATGCGCCTCCGCTGCAAGCATTTCCGAGGGCGCCCAGCCGGTGAAGAACACTCTGGTATCTGGATACAAAGTAACCATTGCCCGGGCAATTTCCCAACTGCGAGTGGTGTGCCCATAGCCATGTGCGGAGACATATACTGCGATGTTCATGCGGCATTCCTTTGCAGAAAGCTCTTGTTCTTGGCCTTAGAATTTATTATTTTATAAGTAGATTGTCAATCCTTTCTTCGTCAATGAGCTGAAGCAATGAGGAAACTATGAAGCTGCTCGCTACCAATTTAGTCGTAATCCTGATCCTCAACATCACTGCGGGATCAACGCCCCTCTCTCCTTACGCCACCTGGCAGGGATCGCCCCAGAACGCGCCGGGCACACCCTGGACGCTGCAAATCATCAGCAGCAACGCCTCGGGCACCAGGCTAACCCTGGATTGCCCCGGTTTCTGGGCGCAACCCATGATGCAGCAGGATCAAGTCCGCACTCTAGCCCGTATCGTTGACCAGACCGATTTGACCAAGAAGTCCGGATTAACAGGCAAAGCCGGCTTCCCGGACCTGCCAGCCATCGGGCGACTGCTTGCTATCCCCAATAACAAAGACGTGGAGATCATCATCCACGGGGTGACTATCCAGTCCTTTGCTTGCGATAATCCGTACTTGAATGAAGATCCCGACGGCCAGATCATTGTCCCCGCCGCGCTGGGTGAAACTTTTCCGGAAACCTGGGTGGAGAGTTCAACACCCGGCATTTTGAAGGATTATCGCGTCGCGCCGGTCATTTTCCATCCGTTGCGGTACGATCCCAATACACGGGAGCTCCTGTTGGCAACGCATCTGGAAATCGAAGTGCGCACGACGCGTTCGTCCACCCAGAATGTGAAGACTTATTCCAGCATACCTTCGCAAGCCTTTGCTCCTCTCTACCAGGACGCGATTGATAACCTGAATCAGTACAACTCCGCCACGCCGCTCTCCAGCGAGGGACGTCGGGGTAAATATATGATCGTCACCCCCGACAATTACCTGACCAATCCCTCCTTCGTCAATTTCACCAATTGGAAGCGAAAGATGGGCTATACCGTGGTGATAGATACCATCTTCACATACCAGAGCAACGATGTCATCAAGTCAAAAATCATCTCAGAATATTACAAGAATGACGAACCGCTGGATTATGTCTTATTTATAGGCGACCATGAAGGCACCAGCGATCTGCCCGGTATTCCGGCGTATTATATCCAGAAGCCTGAACCCGGCGATGAAACCGATCCCTCCGACCACCCCTATAGTATGTTGGAAGGCGATGATGGCGATTATTTCCCGGACGTCTTGCTGGGTCGAATCCCGGTTCGCAATGCGGCACAGTTACTGCCGGCACTGATCAAGATCCTGCGCTACGAAATGAATCCCGATACTACCAATACTACCTGGTTCAATTCGGCGCTGTTATCGGCGGGCAATTACTCCGATACGGGATTGATGCCGATCACCCCAGCATGGTCAACCCTGTGGTTGCGGGACAAGTTATTGGCTCATGGTTACACCCGAGTGGACACCGTCATCTGGTGGGGATGGCCACAGACGCCACAGGCGGGTACTCCGCTGATCACCAATTCAATCAACTCCGGCGTGGGAATCGTCGCCTACCGGGGCTGGGGAGCCAATACGGGGTGGCAATATCCAGAATATTATAATTACAACGTCGAGCATGACCTGAACAACGGCCCCATGACGCCGCTGGTAGTCAGCATCGTTTGTGAGACGGCGCGGTTTGCCGACCGCGAGCCGGTCTTCGGAGAAGATTGGTTGCGGGTGGGGACTTCTACGGGTTATAAAGCAGGAGTTGGGTTTTACGGCCCCACCGAGCTACACACCAAGACGAATTGGAACAACGCCATCTACGGCGGTTTCTTCGAAGGCTTGCTGGAGGAAAACCTCTACCGATTCGGGCAAGCAGCAGTCCGTTCCAAGCTGGAGACGTTCTACGGCTACCCAGATTACGTGGCGCCACCACCGAGCCAGAATAGTTTTGTGAATTTCTACTTCCATATCTACACGACCCTCGGCGACCCGGAAATGCCCATCTGGACCGATTTCCCCGCGCCGATAACGCTGGTAAAACCGAATCAGGTATCACTCGGCCGGCAGGAAGCCACCTTCACGGTCAGCAAAGCCGATGGTTCGCCTCTGGGCGGCGCGTATGTGGCTCTGTACAAAGCTTCGGACAATCTGCAAACCGGCGGCGTCACTAGTGGCAACGGCCAAATTACTCTGGAGATGGAACCGCTGACTACCGGCTGGATATATGTGACTGCCACCAAACAGAACTGCTACCCCAAACTGGACAGTATTGCCGTTCAGATTGGCGCCTTCCCGCTGGGGATGACCGACCTTGAAGTGGACGGCGATGGAATTGCAATGGCCGGGGAATCCGTGCAGATGTCATTGACATTGAATAAC
>JAGVQJ010000055.1 GCA_020051775.1 Calditrichota bacterium
CTCATGGCACGGCAAAAGCAATATCCTGACAGACGACTCTGCTTGCTGGCCGGTGGTGAGACCACCGTGACGATCAGAGGCAATGGTAAAGGCGGACGCAATCAGGAACTGGCACTGGCAGCGGCCATAGAGTTGGCGGGGACGGAAGGTCTTCTATTGCTGTCGGCGGGCAGCGATGGCAATGACGGACCCACCGAAGCCGCGGGCGCTTGGGCGGGTGGGAGGACCATTCAACGCGCTGAAGAGCTGATGATAAGCGCACAAGAATACCTGAACCGGAACGACTCATATACATTTTTCCAAACCCTGGAAGATTTGATTATAACCGGGCCAACAAGAACGAACGTTATGGATATCGTGATCATGCTGGCAGGATAAAAATATTTGATCCAGCAAAAATACTTCTTGACTTTATCCTTTTAATCAATTATATTGTTAAAATTCACCTCTGTTTTCGTCAAACATTAGTGGAGGCGCCATGTTCAAATCAACTCGTGCTCTTTTCCTGCTTGTAGCTCTTTTGTCGCTACCCTTCTACGCGTCTGGATCCCAACAGGAACCGGAAGCCTTAACGGCTGACGTCAGCCCTATTATCGGCCCGGTGGCGCCGGTGGAACCGGATCGCTTCTGGCCTATCCTGCTAACCGTAAACTCGCAGCAGCAGACTGGAAACCAGTTACAGTTAGGTGTTGCCTTCGGTGGCGGTTATTTCTGGGTAACCAGCGGAGGTCAAGGCTCCGGTTCTGCCACCGACAACCAGCTCTTCCGCTTTAGTGTGGCAGGTGAATTCATTGACTCCATGCCGCAGCCGAATGTAAATTCCGGCTGGGGCTGGCGCGACCTGGCCTTTGATGGAAACTATATGTACGGCGGAAGCGAATACAGCGAAATTCAGGCCTTCAATCCCACGACCGGGGCCCTTGTCCCCTCCATGAACATTCCCAAGCCAACCAGTCTTGCCGTGGCTCGTGCTCTGGCTTATGATCCGATCACGGATCATTTCTGGGCAGGAAATTTCGCCAATAACCTCATGGAGTTCGACCGCAACGGCAACGTCATTTGGCAGGGATCTCCCGCCCCCCTGACCGCGGTTTATGGCATGGCCTGGGATAACGATTTCAACGGGCCTTGGCTTTGGATTTACGACCAGAGCGGAACACCTTCGACCAAGTTATACCAATATGACCCGTTGCTCCACAGTTACACCGGCGTGACGGAACAATTAGCCATGATTCAAGGCTTGACGGCACAGATCGCCGGCGGCTGCGAAATAACCGGCACTTGGACTCCAGGGCTTAAATGTATGGTCGCTTTGGTGCAGGGCACCCCTCATGATGAATTCGTGGTGGCTCAGATCAGTGGAGAATCTTGGAATTTCTTCAATGTTACCTTAACTCCAATCAATCCGCCTATCGTCATCCCGACCAACGGCGGCAATTTCGATTTTGAGGCTTCAGTGGCTCGCCTTCTTCCTCCCCAATCGCCTTTTTTCGTATGGGGTCGCATCAAGAATCCGGACGGCTCCTATACGCCTCCAACTTTAGGTCCGGTCTCGTTGAATCCGCCAGTCCTCATGACCGTGACCCGTTTGCGCACCCAGACCGTGCCGGGTTCCTGGCCTGCCGGGGCGTACACTTACCTGGGCTACGCTAATAACACATTCAGCTACCCGGCCTTAGACAGCTCCTATTTTCCTTTCACGAAATCTATCAACGCAGATGGCGGCCCTTGGATAATGGAGACCTCCTGCACCGGTGAACCATTCCCCGGTGAAGAGGTTAGGGTAGATCAAACCGTGATTCCGCACTTGAATTTCGTTCGAGTCAGCCCTAATCCGTTCAATCCAACGACCACTATCAGCTATGTGCTGCCCTCAGCGAGTCATGTTAATCTGAAGGTCTATGATACTGTCGGTAGGCTGGTAAGCGAGCTGGTTGAGGCTTGGCGAGAACCGGGTAGTTATAGCGCGAATTTCGACGGAGCCAATCTACCCTCGGGGATATACATGGTTAAGTTGGAGGCAGAGAATTTCAGCAGCATCAGCAAAATGATGTTGGTTAAATAGCGACCCCACGGATCCGATCCTGCGATTGTGGAATTATGATTGCGCCAGGTCTTTTGTGGCCATCGAAAAAGATGGCATGACCTGGCGCCTCTTTACGAGCCTCTCTTTGGATCATGTCAAACGGTTTCAACGTATAACTTCAAAGAACTACCAACATCGAAACCATACAAAGATGAGATTTTTGAAATATGGATCAGCAATATAAAAATTATTTCCAGGGGATTCCCAAAGCCGAGGCCGAACCGGTAGGTTCATCCGAGAGTGACGGCAACCGGCGTCCTCCCATCGCGGATAAAATTGACTTCCACTTAAAACCGGAGGAACTTGAAAAGTATCTGAACGATTATATCGTAGACCAGCCGGAAGCGGTGGAAGTGTTAGCGACGAAAATCTGCACGCACTTTAACCGCATGAGGTTGGAGATCGAGGAAGGAACTCCCAGCGACGCCACGCTGGGCAACATCAAGGCGAATATTTTGATGATCGGGCCGACAGGAGTGGGAAAAACCTATCTCATCAAACTCATCGCTAATCGCATCGGCGTGCCGTTCGTCAAAGGCGATGCCACCAAATTCAGCGAAACCGGATATGTGGGCGGCGACGTCGAAGATCTCGTGAGGGAATTGGTGCACGAAGCCGGAGGCAGCATAGCTCTGGCGGAATATGGGATCATTTATATTGACGAAATTGACAAAATCGCCTCCGTGCCCGGCAATTGGGGACCGGACGTGAGCCGTTCCGGCGTGCAGCGAAATCTGCTGAAGCTCATGGAAGAGACCGAAGTGGATCTGAAAGTCCCCCATGACCTGGCCAGCCAGATGGAGGCGGTCATGCAGACTCAGCGCACCGGTAAAGCGGAACGCCGCAAAGTCAACACGCGCAATATCCTGTTCGTCGTATCCGGCGCTTTCGACGGCCTGAGCGAGCGCATCGCCAAACGCCTGGCGGGGAAACACGGCATCGGATTCAAGTCAGACGGTCCATTGAACGGCAAGCAATTAGCGGAAGTCTTACGCCAGGTGACCACTCGCGACTTGATGGATTTCGGCTTTGAATCGGAATTTATCGGGCGACTGCCGGTTTCTGTGGTGTTGAACGAACTGAACGAGAATAGCCTCCATCGCATCCTTTCAAATCACACCAGCGCCGTGATCCGCACTAAGAAACGCGAGTTCCGAGCTTATGGCATCGAGCTTGATTTTGAAGATGAGGCGCTGCGCATTATCGCAAAGCAGGCGGCATTGGAAAAAACCGGCGCTCGCGGCTTGCTCTCCGCCATTGAACGCATATTGGTGAAATTCGAGAAACGGTTACCCACGGTGGGGGTGAAATCATTAACGGTTTCATCAAGGTTAATCGAACAGCCTCAGGATGTCATGCGCGAAATTGTCTTCCAGCATACTCTGGAAAAATTCACCTATGAATTCCATCTTAATTCCGGTGTGCAATTGACCTTCCAGCCGGAACTGCGGCAACAGCTTTTCGATCAATATACTGATGAGACTGAGCTTTCCAAGGTTTTACAAGAGACTCTGAAGGATTACGTTTACGGAGTGAAACTGATGGGTGTCAGTGAATTGGAAGTCAACGCTGAAATGATGAAAGATCCGGCGGGTGTACTGGATTTATTGATTAAAGTAGCCTACGAAAACCGGGCGAAAAAAGCGTGAATATTTCACGCATAAAGCACCTATGGACACAAGAACCAATTAAAGGATTGTCAGTGCATAGATTAAGATCCCCGCAGCTACTGCCAAATTCAAGGATTCTACGCGCCCGCTTCCAGGAATGCGCACCGTCCCGGAACAGACCGCAGCAACCTCTGCGCTGACTCCGCGCATTTCATGTCCCACCACCAGACCGCGCCGTCCTGAATGCGGAAGATCCGGCGGTAACAAATCCCCCTGCATCACCGCAGCAAAGCATTGCCTTCCGTTGGAAGACTCATTCCTAATGAATTCCTCCAAATCCTCGATTTCGCGAGTTTCAACTCGGAATACCGAACCTGCGGAAGCCCTCACGACCTTGGGACTGAAGGGGTCGGCTGATCCTTCTCCCAATATAACTGAACTCACTCCGAACCAGTCTGCCGTGCGAAGCAGCGTCCCTAGGTTGCCGGGATCTGATACCGATTGACAGATGAGGATGATTTCCGGCGGCGTGGAATCATTAAGGTTTCTCCGTGGTGGTGTCAGTGGGGCAAGCGCCACAGCGCCTTGAGGCGTTACGGTTTCGGCAACCCGAGCCAACTCCGTGGCGCTACAGTTTTCCCAGGGAACTGAGGCGAGATTCAATTTTCTCGCCAGATCTTTTCCACTGGCATCCGAAGCGAACTCCCGTTCCACCAGCACTTCAGTCAATGGCCATCCTTCCTTCAGCGCCTCAAGCATCAAGGTGGGGCCTTCAATCAAGAATCGGCCCGACTCACGGCGTCCTCTGGCGTGATGCAGTTGCCGGTAGCGTTGAATATGAGCTTTGCTCAAGGCCATCAGCTCTCCTCCCCCCGAAAAGCCAACACCAGGGACAGCGCCAACAGTGCCGCTCCAGGATAAAGCCATATACTGGGCTGTTCGTGGAAGATCATCCACGCCAGGATGGTCGCTCCGATGGGCTCGAACACGATGCTGGCATTGACGGTGAAGGCTTTCAAATATCCCAGCGCATAGTTAAACAGCGAGTGTCCGATGAGCGTGGGGATCAGCGCCAGCATCAGTATCCAGAAGTAAGCTGCTGAATGCAAAGTTAATAGAGGCACATCCGTCAGCAAACAGAAGGGCAGCAGCGTCAGCGCCGAGACGCTGTATACCACCGTAATGTAAGGTAGTAGAGGAATCCGGGTGCGCACGCTGCGCCCCGCCAATAAGTAAAATGCCGCCATCACCGCACTCAGCAACGCCATGAAATCGCCCCATAAATACTCCGCTCCCAAATCCAAATCACCGACATTGATCAGTGCCGATCCCCCCAGCGTTAAAAAGAGCGCCGCCACCACCCAGCGGTTCAATCTTTCCTGAAGCAGGAAATGCGCCAGCACCGCCACCAGGATCGGCTGGGTGATGATTAAAAAGGAGGCCGAAGCAACCGTCGTCTTGGTGACCGCAGTCACCCAGAGAAACATGTGTGCTCCCAGGAAGACGCCGGCGGCGATGGTACGGCGTCGTTCGGGAAGAGTCAGTACCCTCATGCAGGGGATCACCCGGCGACCGGCGACTGGCCACAAAAGCACTGCGGCCATGGCCAGACGGAGAAAGGCTATGGACAAGCTGTCGGCCTGCGCCAGACGGATGAAAATGGCGGGGACGCACATAGCGGTCACCGCGATGGCAATGGCCAATTTGGGCGGGAAAGTCGGATTATTCATGCCTTAAGAGAATTCGCGGTGATAGAGCAGATCTTGGATGGCTAACAAGACCATCAGCAGCAGGCTGTCGCTCAGATAGCCATGCAGGAAAATGAAATCGGATTCGAAGAAGGCCCGGATCACTCCAGCGATCATCATGGCGCTGATCGCGACCAGAAGGGGAAAATCAGGGCCGCCTTTAAGCCGCCGCCAGAGCCGTGTGCTGCGCCATGCAAATAGACCGATGATGAACAGTACCGGCAATAATGCGAAAATCCCCAGGTCGGTAGCAGTCATCAGGTAGGAATTGTGGGCGCTGAGTCTGCCGGTAATCAGGTGTAGGGCATCGGGTGTGGGCGGCGCATCAACGACGATCTTGCTGAAAAACCAGCCGGGCCCCAAACCGGTTAGGGGGTGTTCTGTGATATAGTCCGAAGCCAACCTCCACAGCAAGACTCGACCCGTTAAACCAACTTTTAAACGGAGGAAATTCTGGGCGAAAAACCAGGTTTGGGGCACCAGGACAAACAGAATCGGCAACGTCGAGATGGCAAGGAACAACCGTTTTCGAGCCTTAGGGTGAGTGAACATGATGAAGATGCTGCTGGCGCCGATGGCCAGCAACACGCTGCGCGAATTACAGACCAACGCCGTAATCGTCAGCAGAAGAAGTCCCCCCAAAATCCCTGCCAATTGCCGTCGTGTGAATAGATTGTGAACCAGAAAGGCCAACGCCAGAGGCATACCCACCATGGCGCACCAGCCCCAGGCATTAGCGCTGTAATCCATGACGACGGGCCGCAACACTCCATATAAAAGTCCGAATAATATGTACTTTGGCGAACCCAGACTGAAAGCGATCAGAAACGCCGCAGCACTCAAAATGGAACCCCAGATGATCGCCAGAATCAGACGGCGCAGATTCTGCCCTTGCAGGCTCTGTACTAAAAGCCAATAGATTCCTATAAGGGCGATGCTCTGTAGCGAATAATTCAGGGCGTTCTTGTGCAGAGGGTGACTCAAGATACTGATCGTGAAGATGATACGGTAGACTATCATCGGGTAAATGTAGGGCGTGCGGATGCTCTCGCGATGCCAGGCGCCGGACAGGCTCTGAAAATACCAATAAAACAGAAACGCTGCCGTCCAGACTATGGTCAGGACAATGTAATGCGCCGATAGCCCGGTAAACGCCGGAATCGCAGGAGCGAAAGCAGGAATCAGGAAGAGAAGAATCTCCATGCCAGACGGCATGATCCGCAGCAGAACCACGCACGCAACCAGTGCCAGCCAGAAGCCCACCGGGATCAGTATGCTTTGCAACGCCAGAACGGCGACGGCGATGGAAACGGCGATGATCAGCCCCAGTATGGGCCATTTAATCGAGGCCCAAGGGTCAATCGTGGTGTTGCGGAGCGTCGAGTTCACGGAGCAGGTTCCCGATTTCGTCGGAACCGATTCCGAAATCTATCGAGATCGGTTTTCAAATGTCCGACAACTTCATTCACCCAACGGGACTCCTCTGTGCCCTGAATTCTCTCCAGATAATGCTGGAAATAAACAGCCACGACGGCCAGAAAGAAGGCGCTCATCGAAGCGATCATGACCAATATTATGCGTTTAGGTTTGTACTTGCGCAGGGGAACGGCGCCCTTGTCCACAATGCGCAGCGCGGGCATATCCTTCATTTCCTGAAACCGGGCTTGCTCGTACTGTTGCACCAGGATGTCGTTCATGGTCTCCAGCATTTTCATCTGCCGATACAGGCGGGCGAAATTCAAGCTGAGTTCAGGGGCTGTGTCCAGGGGCAGCAGCAGGCCGGAGCCGCTGGTATCGTTCTTCATCTTCTGCTCTTCTGCCAGAAGCTGCTGCAATTTCAACCGGGCGCGCATTAATTCAGGATAGTCCGGTTGGAATACCTTCTCCATAATTTGTACCGCTACCCGGGCGTCGGCGATTTTGCGCTGCAAAGCCATGGCGGAGGAGACGGTTCCCGTCACTTGGGCCTCGATGGAAGCTAACCCGTGCCGCTCCTGAAAGGCGCGCAGAGAATCCTGGCCGGCGGCCAACTCAACGTTGTTCTCGCGCAGGTTTTGTTCCACGAACTGACGACGCAGGCTGGCCGTGCGTTGATTCAGCTCAATGGTGAGTTTATCCCACTCTTCGACCACCGCGTTGAGAAGTTGCGCAGCAAAGAACCGATCCCTATCCGTAATGGCGACCTGAAAGCTGACGATGGTGATGGCCCCGAAGCTCTCTTCGGTCTCCATGTCAATGAACAGATGATCATCGAAGGAGCCGTACGCAAGTTCCACGTCTTTGACCTTATAGTGTTTCACCAGATCGAGCCGCGCGTTTACGCGATCTTTCAGGGTGCGGCTTTTTAAGAGGGTGGCCAATCCCGATGACGACACTTCATTGGCGCCGAAGATGTCCACATTGAGACCTCCCAGGAACGGCAGGGCAGAAGCGCCGTCGTAGGGCGGCAAAACGATAGCCACAGCGCGGAAGGTTTTCGGCAACACGAGACTTAGGGCGGCGGTCAGCACAGCGGTCCAGAAGGCAGCGCCGATCAGAAACCAACGCCGGCGGATCCACAGAGTCAAGTGTTCGGTAAAACGCAAGGGTTTTCGACTCATAAGGGTAGGTGATTTATCAGGTGATTGCATGGGTCTTTCCGAATGGCCTTGAAGCACTCCGGTTGGAGTCATTCCGGCTTATCTGAAATCCGAGGGAGAATCATCAAACCATAAGTGTACGAAGAAATTCACCCAAAGTCAATCTTTTTTACCGTCACCCTCTATGAAAATCTCCCACGATAATGAGTTTTTATAGGGTGTTATCATCGCACGGATCAATATTTTCTTGCTAACATCGCCGAAAATTCGTAAATTTTGACCATGATGAAAAAGAATCGAGAGGCAGGCGAGTTGTTTCACACGACTACGCCGACGGCGGTTTCTGAGCCTCTGGCTCAGCGACTACGACCCCAATCGCTAAATGAAATCGCCGGCCAGGAGAACCTGCTAGGTCCCGAAGGTCTTTTGTCCCGCGCCTTATCGCAGAAGAATATGCCCTCGGCCATTTTCTGGGGGCCGCCGGGCACCGGGAAAACCACCACCGCGCAGCTTCTGGCTCAGGAAGTGGGCATGGAATTCGTGGCGCTCTCGGCGGTGCTGACAGGCGTCAAGGAGCTGCGGGGCGCGTTGGCTCGGGCTGCGCATCAACGGCAGGCGGGGCATGCCACGCTGCTGTTCATTGACGAGATCCATCGCTACAACAAAGCCCAACAGGACGCTCTGCTGCACGCGGTCGAAGACGGCACCATCACCTTCGTGGGCGCCACCACGGAAAACCCTTCGTTCGAAGTCATAGGGCCATTGTTGTCGCGCTGCGTGGTGATGCGCTTCGAGCCCCCCTTGCGGAGGAAGCCTTGGGCACTGTTCTGGATCGCGCCCTGGAAAACGACGCCGAGTTGCGGTCGCTGCACGTGGCTTTGGAAGCCGGTTCCCGCGAACGGCTCTTCGGCTATGCTGCCGGTGACGCCCGCCGCCTGTTAAATGCCCTGGACATGGCTGCGCACCTGGCCAAACCGGATCCCTCCGGCGCGCGCCTGATTCGTCCCGATGACGTGGATCGAGCCTTGAAAGGCCGCAGCTACCTCTACGACAAGTTGGGCGACGCGCATTACGACACCATCTCGGCCTTCATCAAGAGCGTGCGAGCGTCAGACCCGGACGCCGCCGTCTATTATCTGGCGCGCATGTTGGAAGCGGGCGAAGATCCCATGTTCATCGCCCGGCGGCTGGTGATCCTGGCGTCGGAAGACATCGGCAATGCCACTCCCAACGGATTGGTGTTAGCCACTTCGGGAATGCAGGCGGTGCACATGGTAGGCATGCCCGAAGCCCGCATCATCCTCGCGCAGGTGACGACTTACCTGGCCTCCAGCGCCAAATCCAACGCCTCCTACGTGGCCATTTCCGAAGCCATTGCCGACGTGCGCGCTTTGGGGCCGCAGCCCGTGCCTTTAAAACTGCGCAACCCCGTCACCGGCCTGATGAAGGACACCGGCTACGGAGCAGGCTATCAGTACGCGCACGACTACGACGACAGCTTCGCGGGCATGGAGTGCCTGCCCGATCGTCTGCGCGACCGCATCTACTACCGCCCCACCGAATCCGGCCACGAAAAGAGCTTCAAGGAGCGGCTGGAGCGCTGGTGGGAAAAAAGAATGAAAAAGTAAAAACGAAAAAGTAAAAACTACGAGGCACTTGGCGGCGCCTCTTTTACTTGGGGCGTCACGGACCACTCCGTGACGCCGGAGTCCGTTGGGCCGTCACGGTATGGACCGTAACGGCCCAGAAAAAGAATTGCAAAGTGGCGAGCTGATCCGGCTACCCGTTTCAAATTGTGTACACATTTGTTCAAATGACCACGCATTGACATTAAAATATTACTTGACTTTCTTACACCGGTTCATTAAATTAGGGCGGTTCTTCTGAAAAACCATGCTCGAGTAATTTGGGGTAACATGGGGATTGGGGGTAGTATATTGGGGAAAAATAACGATCCCACAGCAGAGCTGAGGGGCACCAAGCAGACCGGTCGTCGCAATTGATAGCACTCAAGAAGATAATAAACAATGGAGCACAAAATGAGAAAACTCATAATCCTGCTTTCAATCGCCGCAGTTATTTCGTTTTTTTTAGGAGCAGCCAAATCGTACGCGCAGGATGTCATTTACACTAAGGATGGCAGTATGTATAAAGGACGTGTTGTTGAAGAAGTACCAAACGTCCGAATTATTATACAAGACATGGCTGGTAACCGTCATGCGGTATCCTGGGATAATATTGATCGCATTCAGCGCGGTGAGTGGCTTGGAAAGAAAAGCGCAACTGTGTCTTGGTCGCTTTCATTCTTCCTGCTTCCCGGTTTAGGTCAATTCTATAATGGTGATAACCTAAAAGGTGCGACAATGCTGGTTGTGGCTATTGGTGGTTCCGTTGTGATGCTAACTAGCGAGGATCGCGAGGCCGCAGGATATGGCGCGGTTGTTTACCTCGTCGATTGGATTTGGTCTTTTATTGATGCTCCTATCAGGAGTAGTTCGATTAACCATGACAGGGGATACTCTTTCGCTCCTGACATGCAACCTTATCTCTCATCACCGCCAGCGACTATAGGTTATCAACGAAGGGAATTAACTCCGATCAAAATTGTCACCTTAAAAGTAAGATTTTAATCCAAGTGCATCTAATAGGTTGATGGATGGATATCCCAACCTGCTCACCAAAGCGGATTTATCATACAACAACCTGGTCCATCGCTCCATCCCGACAGATTTTCCCCGTCAGGTAGGATGGGTTAACGAAGTACAACTCAACATCGATAAATGTCAGTGCTGAATTAATTCCTCGCGGTAAACCTAATTTTCACAGCAGAAGGAATATCAAATGGAAACAAGAAAAGTATGGCCGGAAACAATCGTGAGTGGATTTTTCTATTTTGCGGCATTCATGATCATAATGTTTTTGCTTTTTGGAGTGTCTGATGATGACCTTAAAATTTGGTGATTGTAAACGAATTGGCCCAAGACTCGTATAAGAGTTATGGACCTAAGTACATATGAAAGCTTGATTAAGAGCGAGAATTCAGCGAAGAAATA
>JAGVQJ010000186.1 GCA_020051775.1 Calditrichota bacterium
CACGTGCGCCAATTCTTCCAGGAGATCCAGATGTTCCAGAGTAGCGTTCCCTTTGGAAATATCGTCCAGTAGCTCCCACATGCGCTGCGTGCCTTTGCGGCAGGGATAGCACTTGCCGCACGATTCCTCTTTCAGGAATTTCATATAATACTTGGCGATATCCACCATGCAGGTGCTCTCGTCCATGACGATCATGCCGCCGGAACCCATGATGGAACCGGCTTTTACCAGGTTATCATAATCTATGGGCAGATCGAACATGGAGGCGGGGATGCAGCCGCCGGAGGGGCCGCCGGTCTGAACCGCTTTGATCTTGCTGTGACCGATAGAGCCGCCGCCAATATCGTAGATGACTTCCTTAATTTTAATGCCCAAGGGCACTTCCACCAAACCGGTATTGCGGATCTTTCCCACTAGAGAGAAAATCTTCGTGCCGGAGTTGCCTGGTGTGCCGACTTTGACGTATTCGGAAGCGCCTTTGTCAATGATGACGGGAACGTTCGCCAGGGTCTCGACATTGTTAATACAGGTCGGTTTGCCCCAGATACCCTTCTCGATAGGATAGGGCGGCCGCTGGCGCGGTTCACCAATCTTTCCTTCGATGGATTTGATCAAAGCGGTTTCTTCACCGCAGACGAATGCACCGGCGCCGCGCACGATGGATATGTCAAAATCGCAACCGCTGCCCAGGATATTCTTTCCTAAAAGGCCCATTTGGTGAGCCTGCTGGATCGCGATCGTGCTGTGTTTGATGGCCAGGGGGTATTCCGTACGCACGTAAATCATCCCTTGAGTGGCGCCTATGGCCAGCCCGGCAATCATCATCCCTTCCAGAATCGCGTGAGGGTTGCCTTCCAAAAGGCTGCGATCCATGTACGCGCCGGGGTCGCCTTCGTCGGCATTGCAAACCACATATTTCTGACCTGAGCCATGGTTCGATTTGCGCGCCAATTCCCACTTCAAACCGGTCAGGAATCCCGCGCCGCCACGCCCACGCAGGCCGGAAGCTTTGATTTCCCGGATGATCCCATCAGGATCGGCTTGCTCAATGACCTTCTCTAAGGCCGCATAGCCGCCCTGTTCCATATAATCCATGATGCGGATAGGATCAATCTTTTCGTTGTTCCCCAGGATGGTTCGAGTCTGGCTTTTGAAGAAGGGGATGTCTTCCTGAACCGTGAAACGCTTGACGGTTCCCGGCTCCCGGTACAGAAGGTCCTCCACGATCTGGCCTTTGAGGGCGGCATCAATGATGCGAGGCACGTCCTCCATCTTGAGTTTGGGGTAGAGATTGTGACCCGGTTCCACCAGGATGAAAGGGTCCATTTCGCAGAATCCCTGGCATCCGGTAACCCGCAAACCGACCTGATTTTGCAGCCCCTTTTCGAGAATGTGCCGCTTGATGATGCGCATGATGTCATTGGAACCGCTGGCCTGACCACCGGTGCCCGCACAGATCACCAGACAGGGACGAGCCTTATTCAACTCCTTTTCCATCAAAATGCGCTGACGGAAATATTTGAATTCAGCCAGTGAATGTAATTTATCCATAAAGTTGGTCCTTACGCCTTTAAAGACTTACAAGTTAAGTGAGAGGTTAGTCGCCGAGATCCAGTAAATGTCCTTTACAGCCATAGCGGGAACAGATTTGTAGAACGCCGCCGGAACGAACGACCATCGGCACCATCGGAGCGCTGCATTCAGGACAACCGGAGGAACCTCGCAGTTCAGCATGGCAGTAGGGGCAGAAGATATTCGGAATAGCATCACGGGGAATTTCGTGCAGCGAATTGCTATTATAGCTGCCGTATAAGCTCGACAGATTCAACCAGCCGTGGAATTGGTTGAAAGAAACTGTAACGCGAATGGAGGGCAGGTCGTCAATGGGATGATCGGAATCCATGAGGCTATGGTTGCAGCGGGGGCAACTGACGGCCAGGGGGAAGACCCGCTGATCTGATTTGATTTCAATTATATCCAATCCGGCGCGAGACTTATCCAGAATCTCTTTGACTTTCGCCTTTTTTACATTGGAGAAGTAGTGCCCATCCACTACGACCACCGGCCCCAAAGCGCAGGCGCCCAGGCAGTTGACCATATCCAGTGTGAATTCCCGATCGGCGGTAGTATCGCCGGATTTGATTTCCAACTGTTTTTCCAGTTCCTCCGCAATGCTGGGAGCTCCGCGCACGTGGCATGCAGTACCCAAACAAGCGCTGACCAGGTGTTTACCGCGCGGTTTTAAACTGAAAGCGCGGTAGAAGGTGGCTACACCATATATATCAACCAGGGGGTGTCCAGTTTTTTGGGAGACTTTATGGAGCGCTTCTGGAGGCAGGTATCCGTAGTGATTCTGTATATCTTCGAGGATCGAGATGAGGCCATCTCGACCCTCGTGCTTCTGCAAGATGCTGTCAATGGCTTCGGGGTTCATTTGGCCGATACCTTCATCGTTTAATCGTGATGGCGGACAGACTTTTTACCTGACACGCCTTTTCGTTTAGCCAGGCAAGGGCGCCTGACTTGTCAAACCTGTTTACCGATACTCTTCACAGTGCCAAACGCCGCCTTCCGCTTTGGGGAACTTGCAGGATTCGCGGACCTCGCAGTTGAGGCACAATCCGTTCTGAATTTTGGCGGCACGGGGTTTGAGGTTTACATACGCCAGGATAGCTTCCACGTCGGGATTTTCCACATGGCCATTCCGCTTGTAACCGTCAAATTCTTCGCAGAAGATAACCGGCTTCCCCTCGTATTTGGGGAATTTGCAGGTGGTGGCCGTTTCGCAGGTTGAGCAGAGGCCTGTTTGGGTTGTCATTGTAGTAACCATGGCCTTTCTCCTTTCTTCTCATCGCCGACAGTCGTGATTGACTTCGGCATAATGGGTAAAGGCAATCCTTGTGCCAAATTTCACCATAATAAACAAAAAGATGATAAATCCGGTTAAACAGTTTTTATATATTTGTATATTAACAAATTAAAATTTAATTTAGAAGATATGGAGTGCGTCTTCAGTAGTGCGGCTGGACAACACAGGCAGGGTGGAAACGGGGATAAAAGAACCGCTGGGGAATTTCTCCCCAGCGGCTGTAACTGGTTAAAGTACTTTAGATTTTTATGGACTACTATTCGTCTCCCTGGTCTTTCAACTTCTCCCGCAGGGTTTTTCGATCAATCCCCAGGATTTGAGCGGCGCGAGTTTTATTACCATCCACGTGAGCCAGGACATTGCGAATATATTCTGTCTCCACACTGGCCAGGGAACGGTCAAATCCGGTTCCGCGCATGGCCGAAAATCGCATGAGAGAGGGTAGATCCGGTACTTCGATGTGATCGGAATCCGTCATCACCACCAGACGCTGGATGACATTTTCCAACTCACGCACATTGCCCGGCCAGTCATAATTTTTCAGAGTGAGCAGCGCCTCATCAGAAAAGCGCGGGACTGGTTTACCGTATTCGCGGGCATACTTGCGGGTAAAAGCTTGAGTTAACATCAGAATATCGTCGCCGCGTTCCCGCAGGGGCGGGATGGTAATATAGATGACGTTAAGCCGGAAAAATAGGTCTTCGCGGAAGGCTCCCTTTTTCACCAGCTCGGTGAGATCTTTATTGGTGGCTGCCAAGATGCGCACGTCCACGCGGCGTGAGCGGCTGGAGCCCACCATCGTAACCTCACGGTTCTGCAAGACTCGAAGCAGCTTGGTTTGCATCGCGAGAGAGGTATCGCTGATCTCGTCCAGGAATATAGTGCCGCCGTCCGCCGTCTGAAAAAAGCCGGCGCGAGTTTCCGAGGCTCCGGTAAACGAGCCTTTGACATGTCCGAAAAGTTCACTCTCCAGCAGTCCCTCAGGGATGCCTCCGCAATTGACCGGGACAAACGCTGCTGAGGCTCGGGGACTATTGTAATGAATGGCGCGAGCTACCAATTCTTTGCCGGTGCCGCTTTCTCCGTTGATCAGCACGGTGGCGGAAGTAGTCGCGGCCTTTGTAATCATTTCGAAGACGTCCTGCATGACGGGAGATTGGCCAATCAATCCGTGCGTGGAGGTGGGAGCGCCTTCAACAAAAACCCGGCCAAACCGCCGCGTGCGCAATTTTTCCAGAGCACGTTCCACTGCTTCGAAGAGTTCCGCTTCTGTGAACGGTTTGGATAGATATTCCTCCGCGCCGGTCTTGACGGCTTGAACGGCGCCCTCGATGGTGGCGTAGCCGGTGATCATCATCACTTCGGTGTTGCGGAAGTTCTCGCGGACATGCCGCACCAGGTCCAATCCACTGATCTTGGGCATTTTCAGATCGGTGATGACCAGATCAATCGGCGTCGCTTCCAATACTTGCGTAGCTTCCACCACCCCAGAGGCTGTAAACACCCGGTATCCCTCGTCCGTCAAGTTCCGCTGCAAGACTTCCAGGGTTCCGGCATCATCGTCTACGATCAGAAGATGTTCTTTATAAGAATCCGAGGCCATGCGCTTACCTTTCCCTCTCGCCGTTCGTCTTTTCGATCGGCAAACTTACCGTAAATCTAGATCCCAGACTGACTTCGCTGGCAACCTGGATATTCCCTCCGTGAGAGGTCACAATTCCATGCACAACCGCCAATCCCAGGCCCGTCCCTTGATCTACGTCTTTGGTCGTGAAGAAGGGGATGAAGATTTGTTTCATAACCTCATCAGTCATACCGACACCGGTATCTTCCACCGTGAGCGAAACGGTTTTATCATCGCGGTGCGTGCTAATGGTCAACACACCGCCGGAGGGCATGGCCTGAGAGGCGTTGACGGTCAGATTGATCAGAATTTGTCCGATTTGTGCCGGATCGGCATTGACGAAGGGAAGGTTTTCCTGTAACTTTTTAATCACTTCCACACCGCCTTTGGCCAGACGACTTTCCAGTAACATCAGGCTATCCTCCACAACGTTATTCAGAGCAACGGGGATTTTACGCGAGGGCGCCTGCCGGGCAAACAGCATGAGCTTGCGTATGACTTCCCTGGCAAAAAGGGCAGCGGAAATGATTTTATCCAGATCGGACAGCGTCTGATCGGGTAGTCCGTGCACTTTGCGGGTTAATTGGGCAAACCCCAAGATGTTTCCCAGGGGTTCGTTCAGCTCATGCGCCACACCGGCAGCGAGCTGACCGATAGTAGCCAGGCGATCGGCATGAAGAAGTTGTTCCTGCAACCGCTCCTTCTCTTCTTCGGCTTGCCGGCGTTCGATAATCAGCGCTATTTCCCGGGCGATGGTATCAATCAGGCTGCGCTCTTCTTTTAGGAATGGTCCTTCATCCAGATCCGGACGCTTTTCAATATAAACCACATCCACCAGCCCGCATTTCAAGCCATTAATCAGAATATCGGCGCGTTGATGATGAGGCCCGTCCCCGTATCCGGGTGAATAGTAGACAACATCATTCAATACGACTCGGGCTCGAGCGATCTGCGGGTAAAGCCATGCGGGGGGGAGCAGTTCCGTGAGGCCCTGCAATAGCTCGTCCAAGGTAATGCCGGGAGTTTCAACCAGACGGGAAATGCCATAAAGACAGGTCAATTCCTTGACCCGCTCGCGCAAGTCCACTTGCGTGCGGCGATGCGCCAAGGCCACACCCACGTTCTGGGCCAAGCTTTCATAGAAGGATACTTCGTCGCGTCCGATGAAATTGCGACGGACACTCTTGAGGATGAGCAGACCGATATTATCCTGTTCCACCATGATGGGCAGGATAATCACGGACTCGTATCCGCCCGCCAGGGAAATCTTCCGTGGTTGAGTCTGTCCGCTAGATACACCGGCAAGTTCCAGAGCAACATCGTTGCGCCAGGTCCAGAATCCTCCGCTGCGCGTAAAAAAGGGTGACTCGGAATCATAATGACCGCGAATTACCGCCCAACACAGAAATTCAAAGTCATTTTTAAGGTCAAAAGGCGGGGACATCTCGCCCTCTTCATTATGCGACAGCGGGATGACACTGTAGGCATCCGGTTGCGAAGCATCGGCAGTGGCTAAACTGATATAATGTCGGTTGCGCTCCATCAGACGTAATTCTACTACATCGGCGGAGGAGAATTCCTGAAGTTTGCGCGCCACCTCGCGCAAGAAATCCATGCGGGGCAGGCCTCGGTTGGCATACTTGAGGATCTGGTGAAACAGCGCCCTGAATTCATCCCTGGATTTCTGGCGAGCGTCCGATCCGTTGTTTGGGAAGGCGTCGTTTGATCGCATTTTCGGCGTATGTTTAGGGTAATGGCTAAACCTGATTCAGGTCAACATGTTTCCTGATCAGTACCTCCTCTTGAGGATTTCAAGCCGAGTAAGGGCATAAAGGTTCCACCGATGAGATAAGAATTCATGCTGGAATCATAACTTTAAACTTTATTGTGCTGCAGATCATCCTGGATTACCATTCAGATCCTATATAAAATTTGGAATTCATGCATAAAAGTGTTAATATTATTATACAGAATCAAAGAGGGGCCGGAACTAACTCAAGGAGGATCGAATCCACTAACACAATTTAACTGGGAGGGGAACCCACATGCAAGGACCTTTAAAGTTCTTGACGCCGCTATTTCTATTGATTATGGCGGCCTTAAGTACGGCCAGCATTTGTCATGCCGATGATGTCACTGTGCACAACGGTCAGGATGATTATTTTCTCAAGCCGCTGCCTGCAGTCAGTGAATCAAGCCGCAGCGAGTTGGGGACGGAATTCATCATCCAACCACCGGGATCGCAACCTGATTATTACCACCTGATCGCCGACGAAACCTATGATCCGCGAGTTCATCGCAGCCGCAGCAATGTCTATTATTGCGTGGCCCGAGATCTGGACGATCCGCAGCGGTTGAATCTCTACCAAAATGCGGGTAATCCAGCTAATTCGAACTGGACTGATATCGGGTCAATAGTCAACGCTTCCGCGAACCTGGCCGACGCGGACATCATGGTTTTGAGCATGATTAACCGTCTCTATGTTGTCTACACCGTAGGGAATAGCAGTGTCGAGATATTCGGGTGCCGCCCGGATAATCCGGGGATCAACCGGTTCGTCACTATCACCACGGCAAGCAATCTGAGTAAGTGCACGATTACTTCCAACGATTACAATTTCCCGAACAATCCCTGGTTGTACACTTGCTGGAAACAGGGGAGTGGAGCCAAAGCGGCGATCAGCTTCGATGGCGGATTTGAATGGTCGGTAGCCACGGTGGCGGATAGCGACGTCGTTGAGATGTACACCGGCAACAGCATGGAATGGTGCGCGGATTCCATGATCGTGGCGGTATATTACCGGGATACCGACAATGCGGGTATCGTATCGCGGTGTTGGGCCAACCTGACCCTTAATTCATTCTCGCCTCGAACCGCCTTGACCGATCTTTACAACATTGGCGGGATTGCCACTTATCTGAATACGGTCTTGGTGATGGGTACCAGAGGCGATTTGGATGATGGCAATGTCACGTATGCTTACAGCACGAACAATGGGTGGTCCTGGTCGTCAGCCTATAATTTCGAGGAAGATCTGGATCAGAAATGGCCTTCGGTTACTTCCAATTACCAAGGAGTCTACAGCCTTTACTACACCACCATTGATTGGGAAAATGAAGATGGCTGGATGTACGCCAAACGAAACACCTACAACAATCTAGGTGGCTCGTGGTCGTCGTTACCCACCTATGCTTACGGTTATGATAACGCCATCTGCTCAGCGTGCATCAGCGAAGGCGCCACCCCAACTTACGGCGGAGCTTATTGCTATGACGCTTATTCCAATAAGAGCAGCCGTTTTGCCTGGGCGGGCACTCTGGACGAAGGTGACGGCCGGGTCGTTGGAGAACCACGAAATCTGCTAGTCAAGGGCCCGCAAGATCAGGCGGTAACGGACTTCTCGCTGACCAACGCGCCCAATCCTTTCAACAGCTCGACCAGCATTGGTTTCATTCTGCCTGAAGCGGGTTTCGTTCGACTGACGGTTTACGATTTAACCGGTCGGCAGGTGGCTAACCTACAGAACGGCAATTTAAACGCCGGAAACCATCGAGTGGATTTTCAACCGGAAGCAATGACCGCAGGCGTCTATCTGTATCGTTTGGAAACCGGACAAACCTCCGTCACAAAAAAGATGATCTATCTGAAATAATCGGATGCCGGATTTTCAGACTCATAACAAAACTCCCCCGTCCTCATAGAGGCGGGGGAGTTTTGTTATCTCATGGGCTCTTTTTAACGAGTCGAAGCGTAGTTTTTGCCATTCCGTGCGGCGGTGACACTGGCGTAGAACGTGATGGAGTTATTCAGGATGAGCTTGGCGTATTCCGGATAGTGCAGACCGCCCGATTTATCGTTCTCCACGAGGAAGTAGGCCCAAGCAGCCTTGCGGGCATTAACCGTCGTGATGGTGGTGTCGCCTACCATCCCGGATTCCAGCGGTAGTGTCAATCCCGGATTGTGAGCCACCAGCGAGTCCGCCAGTGCGTTCATCAACACCTCCACTTCATCCTTGCTGTTGTTATAATCAAAGTCCGGATCAACCGCGTGGCAGGTGCAATTGGCCGTTTGCGGCGCAAAGCTGTGTCCCGTTGCGGTGTAGTGCCCGCTCCCCTCAGGAACCGCTTTGACGTGGCAGTTCACGCACATGTTCTGTAACAATCCTGCGTGAGGATTAGGAGTAGTCGGAATCCATGTCATGGTGGTATCCATGATGTAAGTTCCCACGCCCTCGACGAGGTTGAGTTGCGGACTATCATGCGGGCCAAAGTGTGCGTTGCCATTATTGATATGGTTGTTCTGAGTGGTTAGATCACGGCGATCCTTATGGCATTTACCACACAACTGACCGGTGCCGTAATCATTGATGATGTAGTTAGCCGGATAGACGAGTGTGTCCGCGGAGATGACACGCAACTGACTGGGAATCGAGCTTGATTCCAGATGTGAATCATGACAGGCGCCGCAGGAAATTTCATTTCCTTCGAGATTGGCAAAGGTCGGCGAAACCGGGTAGCTGGCGGGATCATACCGACGCAAGAACCCCTCGGCGATGTGACAGTAGTTGCAGCTCGAACTCTTCCATTCATCCACAAACGCTTCCATACCGCCGGCCCTCTCCATGGCCGTACCATGTCCGGAAGTTTGGTATTCCTCCCACTGCTCGGTGTGACACTGCCCGCAGGACAGGCCGCTCAGCGCATCTGGCGAAGGTTCATGTAGGGCCGGATTGGGTCCCATAGGGCCGTGACAAGCTTCGCACTGTACGTTGGCGACGGCAGGATCATGCTCATCGTCATAACCGCCGTTCTGCAGAGCGGTATTCCATCCGGTGCTGTGACACTGGTTACAGGCTTCTGCATAGCTGGGATTACTCAAGAGCGAGTCGTGAGAGGCGGCGTGAGGCGTTCCCATCCAGGTGGCTATGACAGCATCATGGCAATGTCCGCAATTTTCGCTGTTATCACCAAGATAGGTAGCGATGGAGTCAGGCTCACCAGGAGGTCCGGGAGGACCTTGAGGGCCCGGAGGGCCTTCAGGGCCTTCGCATCCATAGAATAATAAAACGCCTGCCATAATGAAAACCAGGCTTGACAAAGTGGTACGCATTGTAAATCCTCCTTAAAGTTTCCGTTTCCGCTTCCACTTGTGAAGTCCTCCACAACTCCGCTCAGAATTTACACAATGCGAATGATGAAAACAAGCGAGATTCGGAGTTATCTGACCCCTCCAAATAAAAAATCCCCACCGGGGTTAGCGGTGGGGATTTCCAAAATCAGGTTATACCAGGGAACCATTATCTCCTGGAAAGGCCAGGACGCAACCAGATATCACTGGGTGTATCATGATAGTACTCGATGGAATTCTGTAGGATTTCGATGGCGTAAGCGGCGTTGTGCACGCCCTTGGAGGCGTCTCGCTCCACGAAGAACCAGGCCCAGGCGGCGGTGCGATCCTTGACCGTACCCTTGGTGGAACTGCCCACGCTATCCATTTCACCACCCAGCAAAGGATTGCCTTCGAGGATCAGGTTCTCGAGAGAATCCAACAACGCTGACACGGCCAGCTTGCCGCCATGACTGCCGGCGGGATAGTCAAAGTCGGGGGTAACAGCATGACAGTTGCAGTTGGCGGTGTTGGGCCGGAAGCTATGACCGGTGGAATCGGGGTGAGGAGGTGTTGAGGTATACACGGATACGTGACAATGCACACAGACGTCGGGTACGCTGTTGTGCACGTTAGTTACCGTCCAGGTATAACCGGGAATCTGATACGAGCCAACGCCGCGCACCATATCGGATTGCGGGCTTTCGTGGGGTCCAAAGTGGGCATTGCCGTTATTGATGTGGCTCATGATCTGCGTGGAATCGCGGCGTTCCCGATGGCAATTGGCGCAGTGCAGACCCTTACCCCAACCGGAAATAGTATAGCCTGGGGGGTAAGGCAAGACCACATTCGACTGCGCGCGCAAGCCCAAACCAGAGAGAACCTTGTGGTTATCATGACAGGCGCCGCAGGTGATGCCATTAGCCACGCCGTAGGAGAAGTTGGGAGGACTGGTGGCGTAATTGGGATCCCATTTATACAGATAACCTTCCGCAGTATGACAGAAATTGCAACTGGAACTTTGCCACTCCGCAATAAACGCCTGCACACCCCCAGCGGAATCAACCGTTTGCCCGTGAGTTGAAGTAACCCATTCCGAATGGGTTTGAGCATGACAGGTGTTGCAAACGTCGCCGTTTAAGGCTTCTTGCAACATCGGCTGATGAACGGCGGGATTGGGTCCCATAGGCCCGTGACAGGCTTCGCACTGCACATTGTGCAAGGAGGCCGAATGGTTTTCGTCGTAGCCGCCGTTGTTCAGCGCGGTGTTCCAGCCGGTGCTATGGCATTGATTACAATCTTCGACATACCCTGGAAAGACCGATGCTGAATCCCAGCTGGCATGGTGAGCGGTAGTTCCCCAACCGCTAATCAAGTTGTCGTGGCAGTGCCCGCAGGTTACTTCATTGTTGCCCAAGTAGGTGGCGATGGTGTCCTGAATTCCGGGAGGACCCTGGGGCCCCGGAGGTCCTTCGGGACCTTCGCAGCCATTCAGAGAGAAAAAAGCATACAGGGCCAGGATGAGAACCGGGATAAAGCGTGCGATGCGCATGGCTACCTCCTTATTGTGAATTAAAGCACTTGAATGGTCAACACATTTGACCCTGGAAACGCCTTGCAAACCGCAATTCAGGTCTCATGTAATTACTCGCAAAGTGCAAATTTTGTTTGTGTAATTTTACGCGAATATCAGATCCCTGTGGAGAGACCGCCATCCACAAAGAGGATCTGGCCGGAGACATAGGCTGCATCTTCACTGCAGAAAAATAGGTGAGCCGCAGCAATTTCACTGGGCTGCGCGAAGCGCTTCAGAGGTATGGCCTGTAGCATTCCCTGGCGAATTTCTTCCTTTAGGGCTTGCAGCATGGGGGTATCCACTGCTCCGGGAGCGACGCAGTTGACGGTGATATTCCAATTGGCCAGCTCCAGAGCCAAAGTTTTCGTCAGGCCGATGATTCCGGCTTTGGCCGCGCTGTAGTTGGCTTGGCCGGGATTACCCAGCGAAGCGATCGAAGCGGTAGTCACGATGCGCCCGGATTTCTGGGTGATCATCGGTCGCATGGCCGCCTGGCAGCAGAGGAAGGTGCCTTTCAAGCTCACGTCCACGACCAGATCCCAGTTGGCTTCGGACATTTTCAAGGCCAGGCCGTCTTTAGCCAAACCGGCATTGGCGATTAGGATGTCCAGTCTGCCGAATTTATCCGTGATGCCTTTGACCGCAGCCTGCACCTGATCGCGGTTGGTCACATCGGCCACGGCGGTGAAGACGTCTGGGCCCAAATCTTTCGCGACCCGTTCGATACCGTCTGGGTTGACGTCGGTCAGAGCCAGTCTGGCTCCCTCAGCGGCGAAGCGCCTCGCCGTGGCTTCGCCAATGCCGGAACCCGCTCCGGTGATCCAGGCGACTTGGTTGGTTAAACGCATAAGAGGCTCCTGTACCTAAGGTTGGGAGCTGTCAGGTGCGGAGACCTGACAGCACGGTAAGGCTTTCAATATGGTAGTTCATTTGGTGCATTCATTTGGTGTAGGGGCGTTCAATTGAACGCCCCTACATGGATTTGTTTAAATTGAACGCCCCTACACAGGTTTGATAATTTTGTTAAAATTGATCGGATTTTCGATATCCAGGTTCCAACGGGCGGGATTATTTTGGATATATTCAACGATACGCTGAAAATCTTCTTCATCGCGAATGACGTGTTCATAATAACCACGTTGCCAATTGAAATATCCAAAATCGTTTTTACGGCACCAATTAACAACAGCACCTTTATACGTCCGAACCACAACACCCAGACTCTTTGGTGAAGGTGATATCGTTGAAAAATAGTTGTCCTTTTGTGGTCGATTGTGAGGTTTTGTAGGGGCGTTCAATTGAACGCCCCTACTAGTGAACAGGATAATCGAATGCACATGATTAGGCATAACGACGAATTCACCCAAACCGACTTGCGGATGATGATCAGGAACAGCCAGCAAAAATTCTTTGGTTTTTTCCCCGACATCAGTAAGTTCGACTTTGTGGCTGGCTACCTCACCAAACCAACACTCCTTGCCCTGTGTACAAAGCGTGATATAATACGCTCCGAACGCCGAGTAATCGCGATCTTTCAGCCGCACTGAACGACGGTGGCGGGGTTGAAGATGAATTGGATCGAAATTGTTTTTGGTCATGGTAAAATCATTGTATTCTTCATTCCACCAGGCCTCCAGTTAGGTATTACTTGGTGACCACAATGGGGTGACTTGACACTTATTGTGCATTTCCACCGATTCATCCGCGACGAATTTGCGCAGGATTTCGAGGTTGTCGCCGTAGTAGAGGGTGTTCATGGTTGCCTTCTGTTTTCTAAGAAGATAATGGAAAGTGGCAGAACAAACACTACTCAATTGTTGAGATATTCATCAAATTGCTTGCAATATTCTATTTTGTGTTTCAGTCTAATCGGTAATAATGACTTAATGCGATTGCCGATAAGACTTTTTATCGCAGGATCAACTATTATTATCCTATTAACGAGAGAATTTTGAATCGCCTGATAGAATATCCAGTTCGATAAAACATCAATCTCCGAAAATGAATAACCAATGATATGTATCTCATCTGCATTTGATATAAGATTACTGGATTTGAACCAGATTTTCCGCAACAGAAAATGATTTATATTTTTGAAAGCTGTCGGAGGTACTATTAGATTGCTGAGTTCCATTTGCATTCCTTGGCTTTTCTCATTACATACAGGTTTGGCACAATAATTATTAGGGCGGCTTGTCGGGACGAATGGTTCTCCTATAAGCCCAGCATTTTCAATTGATGTAATTCTAACGTCATGGCATTGTGGACAAAACAGCCAATCAAAAGATCCATGCGGTTTCAATAACAGGTAAGTATATTTATTATTCACATATTTTTTTTGAGAAAAATTATATTGATGTCCGAAGTCAGATCTCTCCTTTGGAAATTGAATTTCTGGTTTACTCATTCTGCCATATCTAGATTGCATAGTTGGCAAAAATCCATATGAGTATTTAATCCTTTGACCTTCAAAATATTTTTCGATCATTAAATCTTGATTAAAGCTGATTATCGTTGAATCAGAGGAGCATATGTTGAAGAATCTGCTATATAGTGAACTGTAATTTTGCTTAACATTTCCTTGAAGAGCTTCCCAAAATATTTGTAATACGCTGTCTCTGAGCCGCCATAAAGAGTAATTTAGCCGATAATTACCTCTACCATCCGCTAATGCTAATTCGTGATCAATTCTTGATAGCATCTCTTCATAGTTCAATATTTCAAATGGACGATGATCTATCAGTCTTGACCATTCTTGCGAGAATTTAATCTCAAAGATCGGATGTTTAATTATAAGCCTGCTATATCCCTTCGTGAATATTTCATTTGTGAGAGGGAGACCAAAATTTTTTGAGAACCCCGCACCAAGAATAAAAACCTTTTTAATCGATTTCGCATTCATCTTTGATCTTTCAAGACATTATCATATGTTCGTGGCTCAGCTTACATGCTAAGCCGGGTTGATTCTTTTGTACAACCCCGTCAGGATCGGCGGTGGCGGTGGCATCGCACCATCGGCTTTGCCAGTGGCTACTGAAATTCGACCCTTGCAGGGTTGATAATCCGTGAAATCCGTGCCATCCGAGTAATCCGTGATTCAGACAAATTTTGACGCTGTAAGCCTCTCCCCCAATGTGTCAACTTCTCACGCCTTTGTCAAGTTCTCGTCCGCTTGCGTGTCAAGTTCTTGCCCCGCACAAAATTCCTCCCAAATTCTGGCGTTTTTCAAGACCTCGTTGGCCAAGGGAATGACAATTTTAACTCATAACTCATAACTCATAACTTATTTCAGCTTCCCCTCCTGCTGCAGGCTGACGTAGCAATCCTCCCCGATGATGAGGTGGTCGAAGACTTCGATGCCCATGACCTTGCCGGCTTCGACCATTTGGCGGGTGATGGCCAGATCTTCATCGGAGGGGGAAGGATCGCCGGAAGGATGGTTGTGCGCCATGATGATGGCGGCGGCGGAAAATTCCACGGCAGGCAGGCCGCAGAGGAATTCTTCGGGAGATTGCTTTCCCATAGGGATCACTATGTAGCACTCCGTTCTTAATCGCTTATCCGATTTTGCTTCCCGGATGAGCTTCGCTTTCGGGAGTGATCAGAATCAGTTTGCCGTCGTCTTCGGCGGCCAAAAGCATCCCTTTAGATTCCACACCGCGAATCTTGGCCGGTTGCAGGTTTGCCACGATTACAATAGACTTGCCGGGGAGGTCTTCGGGCTTGTAATGTTTGGCAATGCCGGCGACCAGGGTACGCTTTTCAGTCCCTAGATCTATCTCCAGCTTTAGCAGTTTGTCGGCTCCGGGTACGGCTTGAGCGCCGACGATCCGGGCTACCCTCAGTTGGATGCGGCGGAAATCGTCAATAGTAACCAGCGGGATTTCGGGAGCGGAAGGCGCGGGTGTCTTAGGAGCTTCGGACTGAGGTTCATATTTGACACGCGGAAAAAGCGAGGCTTTTTCCGGCAGAAGGTGTCCTGCTGAGAGACTGCGTTTGAGGCTTGAGAGTGGCGAGGCGCAGGGTTTGAGGTTCAGTGCCGCCAGTAGTTCAGTCATTTTACCCGGCATGACGGGCCAGAGCATGCAGGCTGCGGCGGCCAGATCTTCCAAGGCTGAACGCAGGAAGCGGTTTGTGCCTTCCGGATCGGTCTTACCCGCCTTCCAAGGGGCGGCATCCTCAACCGCTTTGTTGAGGCTGCGGACATAGGTCATGATCTCGTCCAGGGCAGCGTTTAGACGGTATTCATTTATTAGCGAGCGAACTCTATCCCAAACAGCAGTAGGCGGGTCAGCCTTGTCCGGCAATCCTTCAGCAGGTATCCGACCTTGATTGAACTGATGCAACAGCTTGATCAAGCGGCTGAACAGATTGCCCAGATCGTTGGCCAATTCGCTATTGTAACGATTGACCAGAGCGGTTTCGCTGAAAGTGGCATCCAATCCCAGGGACATTTCGCGCGCCAGGAAGAAACGGAAAGCATCCACGCCGTATTTATCGGCAAGAGCCAAGGGCTTAACCACGTTGCCCAGGCTTTTGGACATTTTGGCGTCTTCCACCAACCACCACCCATGCGATAGGATGGTTTCTGGTAATTCCAACCCGGCGGCTTTCAGCATGGTGGGCCAGTAGACGCTGTGCGTGGTCAGGATGTCCTTACCGATCAGATGGACAGTGGCCGGCCACCAGCCTCCTCCTCTGGATTCCGGGGCGGTCACATAGTTCAACAGCGCGTCGAACCAGACGTAGGTGACAAAATCGGGCGCAAAGGGGATGGGGATGCCCCAGGCGAGGCGTTCTTTGGGTCGGGATATGCACAAGTCCCCCAGCGGTTTGGCGAGGAAACCCAGGATCTCGTTGCGACGGGTTTCAGGTAGGATGAAGCGCGGATTCTGCTTGAGGTGGCCAATCAGCCAGTCCTGGTATTTGCCCATGCGGAAGAAGTAGTTCTTCTCTGATAAACGGCTCACTTCACGGCCACAGGAAGGGCAGTTGCCCTCGATTAGATCTTTCTCAGTCCAGAATCGTTCTTCCGGGACACAGTACCAGCCTTCGTATTCAGCCTCATAAATTTCGTTGTCGTCCCATAGTTTCTGCAACACGTCTTGGACATACTTCGTGTGACGCTCTTCAGTGGTGCGGATGAAGTCGTCGTGGCTGATGTCCAATTTTTCCCAAACCGCTTGGAAACGCTGCACCATAATATCACACTGATCCTGAGGGCTGCGACCGGCTTTAACCGCAGCTTCAGCAACCTTTTGACCATGCTCATCCGTACCGGTCAGGAAAAACACACGGTCGCCGAAGAGGCGATGAAAGCGCGTGAGGATATCCGCGATGACAGTCGTATAGGCGTGCCCCAGGTGGGGTTCGTCATTGACGTAGTAGATGGGGGTCGTAAGGAAGAATTTCTCGGCCATAATTTCTGGATTCCAGCAACAAGTCTGCCTTTTGAATTCTGTCATTCCGGCTTGCCCGGAATCGGACAGATTCGTAAATCATTGATATTGAGGTATTTCAAGATGGGTTGTACGGATATTCGCCCTCATCTTCGGGCAAGATATCGGTCATGGCCTCATCTTCATCTTTGCATTCCGCCGGCAGAGTCGGCAGCTTGAATCCGGGCTTCAGGATTTTCGACAGTGCCACGGAGTCGAGCACGACCTGTTCGCCGGATCCATAACGCAAGGTCACAGTGCCGTTGAAAACATCCAATTTCTCAACCGAGGCGGTGCCTTCTACCGTTTCCAATTTGGCATCCCAACGCGGCAGGGTTCTCAAAACCTCGCGGTACATTTCAATTTCATACCCCAAGCAGCATTTCAAACGCCCGCAACACCCGGAAATCTTGTTGGGATTTAATGGCAAATTCTGATCCTTGGCCATCTGGGTCGTGATGGGACAAAATTCATGGATAAAGCTGGAACAGCAGAGCAGTCGGCCACAGGGGCCGGATCCGCTGAAACGCCGGGTTTCATCCCGGGCGCCGATCTGGCGCAGCTCGATGCGGGTGCGGAAGGCGGCGGCGAGATCCTTGACCAATTGCCGGAAATCCACTCGACCGTCAGCAGTAAAATAAAAGGTTAACTTGCGCCCATCGAACTGATATTCGACGTCCACCAACTTCATAACCAAGCCATTCTTGGCGATCTTTTCTATGCAAATGGCGCGGGCGGTAATCTCACGGGTGCGGTATTCCTTTAAAGTGGCGATATCCTTGAGTGTGGCGCGGCGTAAAATAGTATACTGCAAAGGCGATCCGTTATCTGGCCGGTGCGGAAGCAGGCAGACGATTCGGCCCAGGTCTTCACCTTTTTCCACCTGGACAATCACTAGATCGCCGATCAACAGGGGAAAATCCATAGGATTGCTGAAAAAGAGACGGCGATTACCCTTGAATTCGACGCGAACTACCGGGTATACTCTGCCGGAATCCGCAGCAGGACATGGCAGTACAGGAATCGGTTCCAAGTGGTCGGGATGATTTATGAAGTCGTTTTCAGTCATGATTTTGCATAATTTTATTACACGGGTTTGCGGTGGTAAACCGCCCGGTAAAGTTCGCGCGACAAAACCAACAGAGTAAGAGGCGCCAGAGCGTTGCCTTCCAGATGCTGGCAGGCTTCGTCAACTTTGGCAACTGCTGCAGCGAAATCAGCCTCAGGGCAGTTAACTACAAACTTTTCCAGAAGCTCGAGACGATCCAGGTGCATGAGTCGCTTCACGGCCTGTGGTCCAAGCGCCTGTAATACGGCGGCATCACGCAGCCATGTCGCAGTGATCTCCAGAACGATGAGTTGATCGGCCAACCCCAGATGATTCCATTGTTCCAGCAAGGCATCGAATTCGATCGGATTTCGCCCCAGGGAATGACGCACGATGTTAATGGCCAATTCGTGAAACTCGTCCGCCACTTGCGGTTGTGAAGCGAAATTCAGGCCACGGGATAGATCCCCGCCGCACAGACGAGATAGGCGTCGGGCGTCGGTTTCCTGTTGACCATGGCGCGTCAAGAATCGTTCCACACTTTCCGTGCGCAATCGGTCGAATTCCACCGCCTGGCAACGAGACCGCAGGGTGGGTAAGATATCTTCCTGAGATTGCGCCGTCAACACCAGGATAAAATTAGGCGGCGGTTCTTCCAATAATTTCAGTAGAGCGTTCCCGGCTTCTTCCCGCAGCCGGTCGGCGCGGTCAATCAGAGCAACGCGGGGCAAATCTTCGAAGGATCGTTTTGAGGCCCACTGCAGCAGCGCCCGAATCTGGCCAATCAGGATGTATTGCCCGCCGGGATATACCGCAGAACCATAGGGCTCTTCAGCCTTGCGCGCGAATATGTTTGATAGTTCCGAGGCGCCGGCTTCGGTCAATTCTCCTTCTTCTGAATTAACCAGCGCTTTTCCGGGCAGAGGCAATATATACGAAAAATGGGGGTGTTCAAGAGATTTAAATTGAATGCAGGAATTGCATTGACCACAGGGGCCGGCCAAGCCTTCACGGCAGTTTAGCCAACGCGCCAACTCTATGGCTGCCACGGATTTACCGGATCCCGCAGGACCCCAGAACAACAACGCATGCGGGAGCCGACTGTCTTGCACCATGCGCTCGATCAGAATGCGAGCGCGAGACTGATCAATTAATCGCTCTAATGGCATTGAATGGTTTCTACTATCGGGATCGGGACGATCAACACTGCCTTTAAGCTTTTGTAACTTGAGACTAAAGACTTGCGACTTGAGACTACTTCTTCGCCAGCCAGTCCAGCGGATTCTGTTTTTCGCGCTTTGACCAGATCTCGAAGTGCAGGCGGGGACCGGCTAAGGATCCCGACTGACCGACCTGACCCAGGGATTCTCCGGCCCGAATGACCTGGCCTTCCCTGACCTGAATCTGTTCCAGGTGAGCGTAAACGGTGTAATAGCCATCGCGGTGATCCACAATGACCGTATTGCCGAAGCCGCGCAGCCAGGTGATTTTGGTGATTTCCCCCGAACAAACGGAGATGACCGGCGCACCCTCCTCGGCTTCGATATCAATGCCGGGATTTTCCGTCAACGTGGAAAGCTTTTCGTGCCGTTGCAATCCGAAACGCCCGACCACCGACCCTTGCGCCGGCCAGGTCATGCGTCCCCGCAAGGTTGCGAAGGGGGCATCTAATATCGTCTTGGGCGGGGGAACCGTCGTGGAGGCTTTGGCGCGCTTCGTTTCCAAGCTCTTGATCAGATCTTCGACGCGCGAAGCGGCCTCCTTCTTTTCCTGCAATTGCTGAGCGATAAATTCCCGATCCTGGCGCACCCGCTTGAGCAGAGTTTCACGTTCTGCGCGACGTTTCTTGAGCAGAGCGGTTTCTCGGCTGCTCTCCTTCAACAGGCGCTCGTTATAAGAGACCATCGCCTGATATTTCTGCAGACGACTGGATTCGACCGTTTCGCGTTGCGCCAGGTTGTTACCCAGAGCGGCTAATTTCTGGTTCTTGCGCTGAAGTTGGTTCAGGTTGCCTTGATCTACGGCGGTGATTCGTTTCAGATATTCCTGCCTGGTCAACCACTGCATCAGCGATCCGGAGGTTAGTGTGGCTTTCAGCAGGTCGCGGCGAAAATGCTTGTAGGTATAGACAGCGCGTTTTGCCACCAGATCGGTCAGAGCGTCGCGGTCCAGTTCCGTCCGCAGGGAATCTTGGCGAGTGCGCACCAAACTTCCCTGGATGTTTTCCAGTTCGCGCCGGGAAGTTTCCAGGGATTTCTGCGTACGTTTCTTCTCATCGGCCAACCGCCGGACAAGCTCGGAGCGGAGCGCTACGTCTTTGTCGAGACGTTCCAGCTCGCTCATGACGCCTTTTTCGCGAGTGCGGCTTTCCTTGAGACGGTTTTCAAATTCCTGAATCTCGCCGCGCAGGCGGTCCAACTGTTTCGCGTGGTCGGACGATTCCTGGGCCTGGAGCGAATGAGGCGACAACCATCCCCACGCAAAATTCAACGCGAGACACAGCAATACCCCAATCAGCCCTCCCGAGGTGAAGGGACGGCGCAGGGAATGCCTGGATTTTACTGAGGGCATATCCTCTTTAAAATAGGTCAATTCACCTTGAAAAGCAAGCGGAAAAGGGGCATTCTGCCAACCGCCGGCAAGCTGTACCAGCCAAGCGCATACGGATCACGATTTTTGTTGACATTCCGCTCGTAATGTCGTATATTTAATAAATCCATCCATTTTAAAAATTCAATACGAAAGGAGCCTGAAAGTTCATGAGCGTTTCCAACAGCAATCCGCTGTATTACTGCCCCCTGCGCGATAAGTTCATCAATCTGGAAGAGGCGGATCTGCTGGTCATCAGTAAAAAGGCCAAGGGAGATCTTCCCCGGCCGGGCGAAGCTGTCGCCCAAGCCAACATTGTGCTGCGGCGGGCTTTCGACGAGGAAGCTGAAGAAGTCGCGGATATGTGCCGCTATTTCTGGGATGAAACGGAGATATTTTGTTTTAATCAAACCTTTGAAATCGGCGAGTGCAATAACCTGCTGGCGCTGGCCGAGGGCGAAATTGCCGGTCTGCTCGCCTGGAAGAAGGCGGAGGAAGACCTGATCATGGTAGTGCTGAACGTCTACCCGGAATTTCAGGGACAGGGGATCGGACGGATGCTGGTGCGGGAGGCCATGGAACTGGGACGCAAGCAGGGCTGCAAGCTCATGAAGGTGGCTACGACCAACGACGACCTGCCGACTCTGGCGGTGTATCAGAAGATGGGATTCCAGTTGCACAAGCTCGTAGCCGGTGGGGTGGCGAAACACCACGACGGGGAGATGATCGGATTTTCCGGCATCCCCATAAGGGACGAGGTGCAGTTGGTGCGCAAGCTGTAGATTGCACATATTGATTATCAGCCCCGCTCGGTTTTAGCGGGGCTGACGTTCTCTAAGCCGGTATAAGTGGATTTTGATATGAACCCGCTGCTGATCATCTTGACAACTGTCCTGCTCGCCCCCGGGGAGAAGCGTTATGACCAAGCGCCGACCCCCGCTCTCACCTTCTCCCAAACCATTCAACTC
>JAGVQJ010000022.1 GCA_020051775.1 Calditrichota bacterium
AAGATCGTTCAAAGCCCTTAAATTGCGGGGAATGATTTTATGACCGCCGTCCGACTTTAACGCCTCGCCGTGAATGGCCGGCAGGCAGCCGATGAGGTGGATCGCAGCCTCGGGCTTGGCCGACGATTTCAGATTCGAAAGAGCGTCCAGGCTGCTCTCTTCCAGTTTCTGGCTGTAACCGCAGGAATTGACCAAGATCAAATCGGCCTCGCCGGGATTTTCCGTGACTCGCCAGCCATTAGCGCGGAAAAATTCTGTCATGCGAGCGCCGTCTAATTGGTTTTCCACACAGCCTAGTGAACAAATATGCACCGCTGGCGATCCCTGAGTTCCATTTTCTGACATGCCTGTCTCGTAAGTGTAAAAGTGGATTCATATAAAATAGCGAGGCAGATTATAAAATTCAAGTGCAATTTTTTGCATTAGGCCCAAAAGTGCGGGAATTTGTAAAATTTTTCTTTTATTTTACTTTACCGGTTGACTTTGGAAGAATAATTGTTTATATTATTATGACGAAAACTTCCAATTTCTGCTATAACTGAATCGCCTTACACTGAAGGGAGAGGTCATGAAAAAATGCTTATTCTTGGTGGCGAGTCTGGTTCTGATGGCCGGTATGGCCAACGCCGGAGGTTGGGTGCAACTAACCGCCTCCACGGCTCCTCCGGCCGTGCAGGTGCAGGAAAGCGCCTTAGACCGCACTCTACTGCGTTTCCAAATCAATGGATATGACCAGGAAGATTTCCTCCTCAATGGAGAAACTTTTATTCTACCGGCCTTGGATGGCGAGGCTTTTACCTGGCAGACAGGGTATCCCGAGCTTCCGCGTATGAATCGTAGTTTGATCATCCCTGACAACGCTCGCATGGCCGTCCGCGTCGTCAGTTCAGAATATCGCGACGTACCCAACGTGAAAGTCGCGCCTTCCAAGGGGCACTTGCTCCGGACGGTTAATCCCGCCACGGTTCCATACACGTTTGCCGAAGTCTACCAGCAGAACACCTTCTGGCCTTCTGAAGTGGTCAGTCTGGCGGAACCCTACATCATGAGGGATTTCCGGGGTCAGGTCGTGCAGATCGCTCCCTTCCAGTATAATCCGGCCACACAAACTCTGCGCGTCTACACCAGCCTAACGGTTGAAGTTTACCAGGCCGGCATCGGAGGCGAAAACATCCTCACGCGCACCAGACCTCTGGAAAAGGTGGTGCCAGAATTCCGCCAGATGTATGCGCGTCATTTCCTGAATTTCAATCCGTTGGATTATGTCTTGGTGGATGACGTGGGCCCCATGCTGGTCATTACCTACGATGGCTTCGCCGCAAACGCTCTGCCTTTCGTGGATTGGAAGAACCAAAAAGGCATTCCTACAACGATGGTGAACGTTACAACCATCGGCAACAATTCCACCGCCATTAAAAACTACATCAACGCTCAATACCAGTCCAATGCATTGGCCTACGTGTTGATCGTCGGCGATCAGGCTCAAGTCACCTCCTGGATGATCGGCAGCTCGGGGTGCGATCCGGTGTATGGGCAGTTGGTTGGCACCGACCATTACCTCGAAGTCTTCATTGGCCGTCTCTCCGCCGAAAATACCGCACAGGTGGATAACCAGATTACCAAATTCGTGGAATACGAGAAAATGCCTCTGGCCGGTGGACTCTGGTACAACAGGGGTCTGGGTATTGCCTCGAATCAGGGTGTGGGCCAGGGTCATTATGGCGAAGGCGACTGGCAACACATGAATCTTATCCGTCAGCACCTGTTGGCTTACGGCTTCACTCGAGTGGATTCGGTATATGATCCCTGGGGCACGCAAGCCCAGATCAGCACCTATGTCAATGATGGCCGCAGCATGATCAATTACTGCGGTCACGGCAGCGCCACTTCCTGGGGTACCACCGGTTTCAGCAATACCCAGGTGAATGCCCTGACCAACGATAATAAACTGCCGGTCATAACCACCGTGGGTTGTGTGGTGGGAACCTTTACGGGCACAACCTGCTTCTGTGAAGCCTGGCTGCGCGCCTCGCATAACGGCGAACCGTCAGGTTCCGTTACCCACTGGGGTTCGTCCCAAAACCAGTCTTGGGCGCCGCCGATGTACGCTCAGGATGAATATGTGGATAATCTCACCGCCGATCTGATTCACACCTTTGGAGCATTGTGCTTCAACGGCGCCTCTTTGATGATTGACGAAACCGGATCAACCGGCAACAGTGAAACCGACCACTGGAACATCTTTGGCGACCCCTCGTTGCAATTGCGTACTCAGCCGCCGGCGCCGCTGTCGGTGACTTATGTGGATTCCGTACAATTCGGTCAGCCGACTTATGCAGTGACCGTCGCTGGGGAACCTGGCGCATTATGCGCGCTATCGGATAATGGTATCCTGCTGGGATATGCCTATGCCAATGCTCAGGGGCAAGCCAACATTACCATCAGCGGGACGCTGCCTCCGGGCGGTTACGTCAAACTGACGGTAACAGCCTACAACTCCATGCCCTTTACGGCGGACGTCCCCGTTGTGGTTTCCGGACCCGATATCTGGCCGCCGCTAATCACGCACACTCCATTAACAAGCACGACCAGCTCGGGGCCATATCCCGTCAGCGCCACCGTCGTGGACTATTCCGGTGTTGCCAGCGCCACCATCTTCTACAGCACCGGTGGTGGTTATAGCGAAGTCGCTATGATTCATGGAACCGGCAACAACTGGTCGGGCGCCATCCCCGGGCAACCGGCCGGAACAACCATCAGTTACTACATTCGTGCGGTGGACGCCTCTCCGCAGAGCAACGCCGTCAATTCGCCCACCTACAGCTTCACCATTCTGGCTCTGATCTTCGGCGACAACATGGAGAACGGCCAGGGCGCCTGGACGCATGCTCCCGTGGGAACCGGCTGGGAGGATCAGTGGCATATTTCCACCGAAGCCGGGCACTCGCCCACCCACGCCTGGAAATTCGGCGACACCGGTACGGGCAATTATGCCAATCACGCCGACGGCGCGCTGGTCACTCCGACGATTACGTTGGGCAGCAATTGCACCTTAACCTACTGGCAGCAGATCGCCGCGGAAGCCTCCGGCTCGTACCCCGATTCCGCCTATGACGGCGGCGTCGTGGAAATCTCGATAGGCGGCGGCCCCTGGACGGTTTTGAACGTGACTCCGATCTACACGCACCACGTACGCGCCTTAGCCGGCGGCGGCAATCCCTATACCGGACCCTTCACGCCTCTCTCGCCGGTCTTTTCCGGGAGCAACCTGAACTGGACACAGATTAGCGCCGATTTGTCCAGTTACTTCGGCGATATCCAGTTGCGTTTCCGCTTCGGATCGGACAATGCCGGCAACAATGAAGGCTGGTACATTGACGACCTCCAGATCATCGGTCTGCCCGGCGGCGGCCCACCGCCGGTGGAGGTGACACTGACTCCGATCAATCCACCCATCGTCATCCCCGCTCAAGGAGGCTCATTCAGCTATAACGTCGGAGTTTCCAATACCGGCGCAACCCCCCTGACATTTGATGGCTGGATCATGCAATACACTCCCGGCGGAACTTGGCAGGGACCGATGTTGGGACCGGTTAATTTAACCGTTCCCGGTGGCGTCTCCATCTCGCGGCTGCGCAACCAGAATGTGCCGGGATCGGCCGCACCAGGCGTTTACACCTACCGGGGTTATGTCGGCGTCTACAGCGCCGTCAAATGGGATTCCAGCAGTTTCGATTACACCAAATCCGCTGTAGCGGATGGAAGAACGTCGGTGGGCAATTGGGCGAACTGGGGTGAAAGCTTCGCGCCTTACGAAAACCTCCCCGTCTCTTCGGCCAGCGAGATTCCGATCAGCTATCGTTTGGATCAGAATAGCCCCAATCCGTTCAATCCTTCCACAGCGATCCGTTATCAGTTAGCCGCCAATAGCCAGGTCAGCTTACTGGTTTATGACGTCAGCGGAAGATTAGTGGCTACGTTAGTAAACGGCTGGCAGGAAGCAGGCTCGCATCTGGTCACCTTCGACGGTTCAAGGCTCTCTTCAGGTCTGTACTTCCTCCGGATGCAGGCGGGAGATTTCAGCGCCGTGAAGAAGATGATGCTTGTCAAATAGTCGTTAGTCGTTAGCGATTAGTCGTTAGTAGGGGCGCACGGTGTGCGCCCCTTTTGTTATTCTTAACCCAAATACCAAAATACCTCTTGACAATCCCGTTTCAGCCTGCCTATATTAAAGCGAATTGCTGTGCTCATCATATAACCCCAACTTTTTTTAACGCTTCAGTAGATCTAATAATTTCCGTTTACTGCTACAATTAACGCGACTTCTGGGGTATATGTCAGGAATAATCTTCCGATAACCCTCCAGGTCGTACCGCACCCCCTGAGTTTCTCGAAAATCTGAGAATCTTCAGATTTTTCGAGGGCTGACGCTGAAATTCGGCAAATCCGGAAAAAATTATACAAAAAAGGCGAGTTTCGTGAGACGCATCACAAACTCAACCTGTATTCCGGGTTAATTTATCCCCCGAACTTCACAGCGTTGAGCCGGTAATAATCAAACATGAGGAGGTGCGATCGCGACAGGGTTAAGGCTTGGTAACTAATCGGAGGAAAAAATGAAGCAACCAACTTTAATCCTGCTGGTGACAACCGCCCTGATCCTGGCCGGTTGCAGCCTCAAAGAACCGGGCAGTCCCAGTTGGCAAACCGGGATGACTATCCCCTTCGCCGACCAGGAATACTCCCTGGCAGAAATAGTCAGCGATAGCAGCGAAGTTGATTCCCTTGGTAATTGGCTCTCCATCAGCCAGGGGAATCTTGTGTTTAACCTCGCCGATTCGCTGGAACCCGCTTACATTGACGGGGAACTCCATTTCGACGCTGTGGACGAGGTCATCACGACTTACGTCGGCGTGCGCACCGTGGACGCCCCCGGCATTCAGACCACCTACTTCCCCATCACGGAAATTGCGCCGCAATTACCCCTAGGTTTACCCATCCCCATTCCACCGTTCGTCTTTGATCAACCGCTGCAAGATCTGGGAACTTATGAGGAATATGAATGGGCTTTCCTGGATTGGGGTAATGCGCTCGTCACTATAACTAATAATTTCCCCATCCCGGTAGTGGGGTTGACCATTGACGTCATGGCCGCCAACCCACAACTCCTGGTGGCGCACCTGTACGTCCCGGACACGCTTTCGCCTGGCGAGTCCACGCAGCTTCCCGCTGCTCTGCCGGTGGCTGCAGAGATTGACAACAGCATGTTGTTGCAGATCAGCGGCCAGACGCCCGGCTCTATGACGCCGGTCGTGATTCAGCAAGAAGATAATCTCCAGATTGACGTCGCCATCAATCCTCTGGGAGTTACCCAGGCTTTGGCGCATCTTTCGCCTCAATCCTTTAGTGAAGATTCTCTATACCCGCTGGAAGAGGACCACATTGTACGTCAGGCGGTGATCCGGGAAGGAACGGTCAGTTATTCTGTGGAAAATCAGACCGACCTGGTTAATGTGGTCACCTTCACTCTGCCGGACTTCAGCCGCAATGGCGAACCCTTCAGCGAAGAGACAACTCTTCTGCCTCGCCAGACATATACGGTGCAAAACCGCGACCTGGCGGGCTATCAATTAGACCGGCCCCAGGGCGACAATCAGATCCACGCCATCGTGACTTCGGACATATTGGATACCGGCAACCCGCTCTATCAGGTTCCGGATTCCATGGTAGTGTTCGACTCCAATGACTTAGTGCGCACGGAATTCCACGTGACGCAGTTGCAGTTCAGCTCCTTTGACGGCGTGCTGGACAGCATGCAGATCACGATTGACCAGCCGGCGGAAGTCTTGGAAGCAATGCCTGACGGCATGGAATCCCTGCAAGTAGCCTCCGCCATCGCCGGATTGCACCTGATCAACACGGTTGGGATTCCGGTGGAATTTCATCTTACTTTGCAGGGCTACAAGGACGGCGTCGTAGCGGCAGCGTTGGTGGTTTCGCCCATCTCCCTACCCGCCGGACAGGGTAGCACACCCGGAACCCTGGACGTGGATATCCCCGGCCTGGAAAGCATCGTCAACGTATTGCCGGACAGCATCAAAACCATCGGATTCGCCCTGATTTCCGGGTCTGGCACGCTGACGGACGAACAATATATCAGCGGTTATTTCCACATCTATTCCCCCTTCGCTTTCACCGTAGAGGAAACCACCCTGGAACCGGAAGTCACCGTCATGGATGAAGGGCTGCAGGATGATCTGGAGCAAGTGGATCTCCATCTGAACTTGATCAATGCCATACCTCTATATGGTGAAGCCATGATCCTGGCCTCGTTCGATTCCAGCCACTTCAATACCAGTGGATGGAGTGACGTGGACACCCTCATGCATGTGCCGTTACCCCCGGCTCTGTTGAACGACCAAGGATATGTGGTTACGCCTGGTACTGCAGCAGTGGATCAGACCCTGGATAGCCAGGCGATGGACCTGTTCAGGAACGCCAGCCCGCAGACGCCTTTGTACATACAAACCAGTATCCTGGTTCATTCCACTGAGGGCGATACTGTTCGCTGCGTGGCTTCAGACCATATCACGGTCGGCGCCTCGGCGCACTTGATCGTCAACGTCAACTCGGGTAACTAATCCAATTTTTAAAAGAAGGGGAAACGACGATGAAAACCAGATACATCCTTGTCTGCCTGCTGATACCGGCGGCCTTGGCCTGGGGGCAGACAGGCTACAGCGCCCGCAGTTTGGGTATGGCGGGCGCTTATCAGGGGATGGCTCGCGGACCCGAAGTGAGCAATTGGAACCCAGCCAATTTGGGTCTGTCCGACGCTGGCGCCAACTTCCGGCTGGATCTGCTGAATGTGGGGGCCACCTTAGGAAACAACAGCGTTAACCTCAATCTGTACAACAGCTACTTCACGGAAGAATCGGATACCTGGGACGACGCGGCCAAAGCCGACATCCTGAGCCGCATCCCCAGTGATGGACTGAGTGAATTCAATCGAGTTCACGCTACGGTATTGGGGATTTCCTACAAACAATATGCTCTGGCCATTAACGGCTTTGCTTATTCGGATGTGAAAGTTCCTAAAGAATTCATCGCGTTGCCGCTGAACGGCCTAAACGCCGGTCGCGTAGATCTGGACAATGCAGAGGGGGAGGGCGTGGTAGGGACTGAGATAGCTTTATCTTATGCTCACCCCTTCAATTTGGGGCTTCCGATCGTAAAAGAATTCAGCGCGGGTGTTACGGCTAAATATCTCCTGGGTCAGGTCTACGCCAAAGCGGATCACGCCAGCGGTTACATAGACATAGACACCTCGATCACGAACATGCACGTAGATTTGCAGGGCAGTTACGAAGCAACATTGGGAGGCTACCCGGCGGATGACGGTTCTATGGGTAGCGGCTTGGGATTGGATCTGGGTGCGGCGGCGCGGTTAAGCGATCATCTTGCCGTGGGGTTCTCCCTGAACAACTTTATCGGCAGTATCAAATTTAAAAACGTCCAGAAGGAGACGGGGAGTATCTCCTTGTACGAAACCGGCATAGATCCCGATCAATTCGATAATTTCGACGCCTATCTGGACAGCATTACGACCACAACGGACACCAGCTTCACGAGTGGTAGCGCCACCTATAAAATGCCTAAGACTATGACGTTTTCGGCCACTTACAATATCCTGAAGTGGATGACCGTCGAAGCCGACTATCAGCAGGGGCTAAATAAGACCGCGGGAAATTCGACCAAACCGAGAATGGCGCTGGGAACAGAAATCCGCTACCTCAAAGTCCTTCCACTGCGCCTCGGGTTAGCTTTCGGAGGTGTGCAAGGTACGACGCTGGCCTGCGGTTTGGGCTTGGATCTGAAAGTCTACCAACTCGATCTGGCCATCGCCAACCAGCAAGGATTGTTCAATAGCAGCAAAGGTATAAGCCTGGCGCTGTCACAGCGGATATTATTCTAACCCTTCGCCGGGGGGGAGACCGGTGAAGAAAAGACCATCTGCCCTTAGGGGTGGATCAAAGAGCAGCTCACCAGGACAGTAAGCTCACCGATTAGTATGCCAAGCCGGAAGGGCACGTCCGCAGCCCCAAGCGATGGGAAACGAAAATCGCCATCGCCGGGCTGGCGTGCCCTGCCGTATTTTGGTGGCTGGTGATGAGTGATTAGTATACCGATACTCGAAAGTAATTTCCTATGTTTCCTGGATTCCAGCTTTCGCCCGGCACGGACGGTCGTGCCGACCGCTGGAATGACTGTGTACCTTGCATTTGAGGGTCATCCCAGCGAAAGCTGGGATCCAGATGGGAGATTATTTTCAAGGACTGCTATAAGCCACCCCGCCCACCCCTAAAGGGATGGGCTACGTCTACAAAAAGCCCCCTGAAGGGGGTTAAAAACACCAAAGGCGCCTTTTCGGCGCCTTCAGTTGTTGCTGTTTGCTTCAGCCTCTTATTTTAGGAGCATAATCTTCTGGACGCTGGAGAATTTTCCCGCCCCGAAGGGCCCTTCAGTGGCCTGCATCCTGACGAAGTACAATCCCGAAGCAAGATCCCGTCCATTGAAGGCAACCTGGTGTGTTCCGATTTCCTTCACTCCGTCCAACAGGGTGGCTACCAGACGACCGGCGACATCGAACACCTGCAATTTGACTTGCCCGGCGAGCGGCAGTTGGAAACTGACGGTGGTGGTCGGGTTGAAAGGATTGGGACAGGCTGGAAGTAGAGCATAGGTAGTGGGAGTTTGCGCTACAGTTCCCGGTTGAGGAGTTACGCCGACATAGCTGCCGTCAGCGTAGTTGCCGGTGCGGCGCAGGTTGCCGCGATACATGTTCCAGGCTCCGGTGACGCCGGCGTCGAGCTTGGGATCAACCGCAGTCAGTCCGTTGTAATTGCCCAGGATGATTTCCACGTAGGTGTCTTGATCCACATTGGCGATGGTGGCTGTGGACCGCGATCCCATCCCCAGCGATATGGGGAAGGGGTTCATCAAGGCGCCGGTGTGGGTGATCACATAAAGATTCCCGGCGAAATTGGCCACGACCATATCCAACCAACCGTCATTGTCAATGTCCGCGAAACTGGACGAGGCCCAGATGCCCGCGCCCGTCTGCACCGGGAAGCCGGGGAGATCCTGACCGTCCAGGTTCAGTATGTGCACACCGCCGTTCTGATCGTTCAGAGCGACTTCCAGTTGCCCGTCAGCATTGAGGTCGGCGATGGCGGGGCTGCATTTGCAGGGGACACCCAGGTTAGCCTGCATTTGTTGCTGACCGTTGAGGTTCAGGTAGTGTACGATGCCGCTGATATCCGGCACCACAATATAGGTGGTCCCGGGAATGAATTCAGCCGCCACGGGCGCTCCAGCAGGCGTGTTACCCAGATCGGTATGCCATAATTCCTGGCCGCTGCCCGAAAGGGCGTAGAACTGATGATTGATAGATCCAAACAGGATTTCCGGCAACTGGTCGCCGTTCAGATCCAGCAACAGCGCGCCGTCCTGGATGCACTGATTCGTGCCCACAGTAAAGGGAAAGCCCGTTACGGCTTCGCCGTCGTGGTGAAACGCGTACATCTTACCGTTCCAGCCGCCCACGATGATTTCCAGGTCTTGATCGCCGTCCAGGTCGCCCAATGTCGGAGTCGCCGAAGCGAAGAAGGACAGGTTGATCGGGGTAATGGCGGGAGTGCCATCCGCATTCAAGACGTGCAGATACCCGCTCCAACCCGTGAACACGATCTCCAAGTCTTGATCCCCGTCCAAGTCCGCAATCGCAGGGGACGATTTGATAAAGCCCTGGATATGATACGGGAAGCCGGGTAGTGCTTGGCCTTGGCCGTTTACTGCCTTGAGCCAGCCGCCGAAATCTCCGCTGATGATATCCAGGATACCGTCTCCGTTCAGGTCGCACACCGCCGGCGCTCCGTCCGCTTCCGATCCGAAAATCGGGAAACCGGGTTGATACAGACTGACGTCCAGGGCAAACTCACGAGTGACGAAGTAGGGCGGCGAAGCAGTGTCGTTCGCATAGACTTCCAGAGTGAATTCGATGGTTCCCAAGTCGCAGTTGGCAGCCACGCTTAAGGTGAAGGGGTCGTTGTTGGTTACCGTCTGGCCTGGTTGCAGGTTGGGATAGTCACCGTCCGCATCCAGAATGGTTACTCTGGAATCAATGGTGGATATCCGAGCGCTTAGGTAGTTGGCCGGGCTGGTCATTGGGGCATTCATGATGGGAACCAACAGGTTCACCGTTTCGCCCGGATTTAAGACGCCGTCGCCGTCGCCCGTACCTTGATCTTGCACCGCCACAGCGCCGACTGCCACATTGGGATACTCCGCTTGCGCCGGGAGCAGCCAGTCGCAACCCTCTTCGATGTGGACTTCATTGGTGCCCATGCGGATCAGGAAATAGCCGTCCATACCCCAACTGGGCCCCCAGGAATTCTTGCAAATCCAGGCGTTTTGGGAATCGCTGTAGCCCACGATGCAGATCAGGTGCCAGCCGACGCTGCCACCCCAGGTGTGCTGGTAGACGCCCTCTTGGTAGGCGTAAAAATCATCGAAGACCTCAAAAGTGGCTGAAATGGGGCCGACGTTCAAGGCGTTTTTCATGGCGGTGACGTAATTGCAGGCGCCCCAACTCGATACTTTGCTCAAGCGGAACATCCACTCGTCACAGCGATCGCTGCACAGAATGGCGTCCGTAGCGCCGTAGGGCAGGCATTCTTCGTCGGTGATGCCCTGATTCTGCATGAATTGCAGTGTGCCTTCAGCGTACCACCCATTGCAGGACCCCGGGCTGCACGATACCAGGTATTGTTCCGAAAGGTCAATGGGGTATTCCGGCGCATTAGCGGAAATCATGATGGCCGATTCCAGCGCCGCTGCACAGCCGAAAGCCCAGCAGGACCCGCACTGCCCCTGATCCCTTATGGGAGTCACCCAGTTGTGCCCGTTGCGATTGCGCCAATCAACTTCCTCATCCACCTGATCCACCTGATAGGGGAACGGGGGCAAATGCTTGCGCAATTCCTGATTCGGAGGGCCTAGCAGACCGAGCATAGCTCTCTTCTGTTCCAGGGTCAGGTTAGTATAGGGGGTTTCACCGGCTTGCCAGTGGGCTCCTTGATCCCGAATAGCCTGTTGGATTGCCGCGACGTCGTCGGGCGCACTCCAGGATAGGGTGGTGATGGAAAGCACAAGGATAGCGACGGTGCACACGACTACGCGCAGTTTCATAGCGACTCCCGCTCGGATGAAAGTGGTTGGCTTGGTTCTTTATTCAGAGACATACTGTATAATTTACGTTGGTTATGCTGCCAAATCAAGCATTTTTTTGCCTCAAAAGCCATATCTCGGAGTGATCCATATCGCACGCACAATTAACTTGATTATCACTCTTCAATGTTCTAAATTATCCATTATACCGTCATTGCTGCTTATCGGGAAGGCGTAACAAGGGGCTGTAGCCCCTTGTCGGGTCAGCTGCCCGATCATGTAACAAGGGGCAACCCCTTGTTGAATCAGTTTCCCTGAAAGTCGTAACAAGGGGCTGTAGCCCCTTGTTTTCGCCGTGGCATATAAACAGGTATCTCTTCACTTTTCTATCGGTAATCTAGCCATGAAAACCTCCCACAGCCTGAAATTTCTCGGCGCAGCCCGCAATGTCACCGGGTCATGCTACCTGCTGCAAACCGGTGACGTTCGTCTGCTGGTAGATTGCGGCCTCTTCCAGGAACGGCAGCTCCGCGAACGGAACTGGAATCCCTTCCCCGTGCCGCCCGAATCCATTCACGCCGTGCTGTTGACTCATGCTCACCTGGATCACTGCGGATTGCTGCCTAAGCTGGTGCGCGAGGGATTTCACGGTCCCATTTACTGCACGACCGCCACGGCGGAAATCGCCCGTCTGGTGCTCTTGGATTCGGCGCACCTGCAGGAAGAGGATGCCCGCTGGAAAGCCTTGCGCCATGAGCGCGAAGGTCGCCAAGGGCCCTACCCCGAAGTCCCGCTCTACACGCAGGCTGACGCCGAGGCCGTCCTGCCCCTGTTCAGCCCGGCGGACTACAACAAGCCGGTTCAAGTGGCGCCCAATGTCGAGGCTTCCTTCCACGATGCCGGGCACATTCTCGGGTCGTCCATGGTGCGGCTGAAGGTCGGAAAAGGGGCACAGGCTCGAACGATCCTCTTCTCCGGAGATGTGGGGCGCCCCAACGTTCCCATTTTGCAGGACCCCACTCGCCTGGCGCCCGCCGATTACGTCGTGGTGGAATCCACCTATGGCGACCGCCTGCATGAAAGCGCCACCAATACCGAAGCCGAACTGGCTCGCATCATTAACGAAACCTGCGCCAAAGGCGGCAACGTGGTCATTCCCAGTTTCGCCGTCGAACGCGCTCAGGAAGTGCTCTATCATCTGAATACTCTGCTGCGCGCCGACCGCATCCCCCACCTGATGGTCTTTTTCGACAGCCCCATGGCAGCGGGTGTCAACAACATCTTTCAAAAGCACCCGGAACTGTTCGACCGCGAGATGACCGACCTGGTCAGCCGCCGCCGCTCGCCTTTCGACCTGCCGGGTTTGAAGACTACGCGCGACGCGGAAGAATCCAAGGCTATCAACCGCATCAGGGGCACGGTGATTATCATCGCCGGGTCGGGCATGTGCACCGGCGGGCGCATCAAGCACCACCTGGAAAACAATATCTCCCGTAAGGAATGCACTATCCTGTTCGTAGGGTATCAAGCAGTGGGCACGCTGGGGAGACAGATCGTGGATGGGGCCAAAGAGATCCGGCTCTTCGGGCAGATGCGCAAGGTGCGAGCGCTCATCGTGCAGCTCCACGGCTTCTCCGGTCACGCCGACCGCGACGAAATGTACCGCTGGCTGTCCGGTCTTAAGAAACCGCCGCGCCGTCTGTTCGTCACCCACGGCGAAACGGAAGCGGCGCTGGCCTTCGCCGACTTCGTCCGCGAACGCTCGAACTGGCCCGTCTCCGTCCCGCAGTACCTGGAATTGGTGGAGTTGGGGTGAGGTGGTGGATGGTGGTTAGTGGCTGGTGGTTGGTAACGCGGTCATTCCCGACTTGCTTGCCCCTACGGGGATTCGGAATCCAGTTGTCGTAGGGGCACGGCATGCCGTGCCCCTACAATCCGAATAGGAGTTGTCATGCGAAGACTGATAATGATATTGTGGCTGCTTCCTGCCCTTTGTTGGGCGCAGGAATTCCAATTCCGGCAAGAATTCGACACCATTCCGGTGGAGATCAATGGCTGGCGTCCTTTCGCGCCTTGGGTTGGAGGATTCAGTAAAAGTGCACCTGCGACATGCGATATAAATTCCGATGACGTAATGGATATTTTCGTAGGAAACTACTTTGGTTATATATCTTATTTTCGAGGGATTGATACTCTTGGAAGTTATAGATTGGAATTCGTGACTTCTTTTTTTGATAGTATCTCTCTATTTGGACTTCCTTGGAATGGTTCAAGTACTCCCTGTTTTGGCGATCTGAATGGAGATGGACTTCTTGACCTGATTGTGGGTGATCAAAATGGACATGTGCACTATTATCGCAATTCGGGTACTGCCCAGAATCCAAATCTTGAGTTGATAACTGACACATTAGTTCCGATTGGCCCTCCCTGGTGCGGGGCTCCAGAGCTGGTTGACATAGATGCCGATGGCGATCTGGATCTCTTTGGAGGTTGGCAGAACTTGACTTTTTATCGTAATATCGGTACGGCTCAGAATTATAATTTTGTTTTGGATTCATCTAATTTTGCCGGTGTTTCGGTCTCTGGGGGCGCCAGTCCTGATTTCGTGGATATTGATGGCGATGGGGACAAGGACTTGTTCGTTGGCGACGAAAATGGCCGCCTCTACTTCTACCGCAACGACGGCACCGCACAGCAGTACAACTTCACCTTTGTAACCAACAATTATGCTGGCATCAACGTGGGCGGATACGCTTCGCCTGAGTTTGCCGATTTGGACGGAGATGGGGATTATGATTTGCTGGTGGGGCGGGAGTGCCCTGGGCTCTCGAATAGCCCAGGCGATATTTTTTTCTATCAAAATGTTGGCTCGCCCACTAATGCCCAATGGCAGTTGATCACGAAAAATTACCTGTCTTTGGATGTTGGATACACAGCTCGACATGCCACAACTGATATTGATGGCGATTTGGATCATGACTTGTTTCTGGTCAATAGCGGTTCTTTTATCAGCTATTATCAAAATGTTGGAAATACTGATTCCGCGGCATTTCACTGGGTCACCGATACCTATCAAAATATTTACGTACCTTTCGGTATGCCCTTTTTCAGCGATATTAACGGAGATGGAGCTCCGGATCTGTTTATTGGCGAAGCTGTCATCCCCAATCCGCCCTATCCTCATCTTTACCTTTATGAAAATCATGGCACTCCCCGGAATGCCATTTTCACCACTTCTACAAGCTTAGTTCAGGGAAATTATGATGTTGTTATCAAACCCGCTTTGGCTGATATTGACGGAGATGAGGATAAAGATTTATTTTTCACAACTGAAGGTGGATTTTATTATTACTTCAAAAACGTAGGAACACCGACATGGGCTCAGTTTGTTTATCAGACTAATTACTGGCAAGGATTAACTTTACCGGCTTCGGCCTGGTATTCATGTTTCTGGGACATTGACAATGATGGAGATCTAGATCTGTTTCTAAGTAATGGAATTTCTTTGCGATTTTATCGCAATACCGGAACACCGCAAAATGCCCAGATGACATTTGTTACTGAAAATTTTCTGGGTGAAGATCATCTTCCTTTTGAGAGTGTTGATATTTTCGATGTTGACGCTGACGGCGATGGGGATTTCTTTTTAACAACCGGTAATGCCGGTATGGTCTTTTATCGCAACATCACCGGCGAGTCCCCCGTCCACCCAGATCCTAAGCGGCCTGCACCCAGTTATCCGCGCATCACCATTCTGCCTAATCCAGGCAACTCGTCGCTCGTCGCTCGTTACTCGTTGCCGGTAGCCGGGCCGGTTAGTCTTAAAGTTTACGATATCGCTGGAAGACTCACCGGCACGCTTTTCTACGGCTTCCAGTTGCCGGGAACGTACTCATTTTCGTGGGATGCGGCGAAGAAAGCGGCGGGGGTGTATATGTTGCGGTTGGAGGCGGGAGAAAAGGTCGAGGTTGCTAAAGCGGTGGTGGTGAAGTAACCACCAACTGAAAACGAAAAACTAAAAGGTAAAAGGTTCAAGGCGCCAAGGCGCCTTGTTACTAACCCCTAATCCTCAATCCCCAATCCCCTACTTCAGCAGCACCACCTTCTGTGCGGCTTTTAAATCCCCCATTTCCAGCCGCACCAGATACACTCCCGACGCCAATTGTGATCCATCGAAAGTGACCTCATGCTGCCCGGCGGCGAACCATCCTTGTAGGGGCGCACGGAGTGCGCCCTGACCGATCCCCGCGCCCCCACTTGGGCGCATACCATGCGCCCCTACACTGCGTCCCATAATATCGCATACTTCCAGTCGCACCCAACCCGCCTGAGGTAAGTTGAAGCTGAGAGCAGTCGAACCGTTAAACGGATTGGGATGAGGCGGATTGAGTCTGAAGGATAAAGGATAGATCTCCGGAGTAGAGATTGCTTCCCCTGGGAAGGGGTCGCCGGTACAAATCCAATCGTTCACCATAGGCCCGGCGCCGGTGGTCAGCTTCTCGTAGGTGAACCCGCTGGAATCCCAGCGTACTTCAGGGTAAAGACCTGCATAGCCTTTGTAAGTGTACACGCCGGGCAAGGCCGTGGAAGGGACATTCTGCGCGCGCAGCCGGGAAAGGGAGGCGCCACCCGCCAGGGTGATGTCCACCGGCCCCAGCATAGGCCCCTGCCAGACGCCGGTCGGCGTACGTTGCATGATCCAGGCGTCGAACGGCACGGCCATAGTATCGCCGTTGGCCACCATAGCGTTAAAGCGGAACGTGCCTCCGGAAGCGGGGATCTGGATGGGAGGATTGACAGGATTTAATGTGATCGAGATCTGGATTTGACTGGACGTTAGAGGATAATGGTAACCCATATCCAGAGGGTAGAAGTCCTGTATGCCGTCCGTGCGGGTCGTGCCGTCTACCAAAAAGGAAGTCGGGTTGCCGGCGTCTACGCACGGGCTGTTCTGGATCTGCCCGGCCACGATTTGAGACAGATAATAGGCCTCCAAGCCGGAATTGACGAAGAGCGGATTAGCCGAAATAATACCGGTGCCGACATGCCCGCCCTGGATGTCGCTATAAGCGATTGTGACAGTCGTGTCAATGAAGGGGTCAGCGTTATCCCATACGATGGAGTTGGCGATCAACAATAACGCCCCGCCCACGACAGCCGTTCCCGTAAAACCCTGCCCCGATGGCGCTTGAACTCCGCCGCCCGAAAGCCCGCCCAAACCGCCTTGCCCCGCGCTTAAGGAATAATGGCCGGTGATGGTGCTCATTCTCACGCCGGTTGTGGGAGCGTTATAGGCATACAGGGCGTAGCCGTCGCCGCCATATCCATTGGCGCCTATGCCGCCTGCTCCCGGGGTTGCCGTCCAGTAATACTGCTCTGATACGGTGGCGGTGCCGCCGTTGCCTCCGATGCCTCCGCTGCCGCCTCCGGTTGTATTGGCATATATCAGGTTGATGTCCATCTGCGTCATTCCCGCGTCTGTGAAGATCGCTCCGCCATCTCCGCCGAATCCTGATCCGCCCGCGCCGCCGACTCCGCCGTTGGCGTACATCTGGGCCGCGGCGTTGCCTCCCACCCCTCCCCGGCCGCCGAATCCACTGCCGGTGTAATTGTTATGGATGACGTTATTCTGCAGGATGGCTGCGGAATTTTTCAAACTGATGGCTCCGCCGGTTCCCCCATATCCTGCGCCGCCCAGACCGCCTGCCCCGCCGGTGAGATTGCTGGCGGTGGTATCGTTCACTGCGGCCCCATGTCCGCCATCCCCGCCGTAACCATTGCCGGTGCGGTTATAGGCAAAGGTGCAATACATAACTTGGGGTGCGCAGGCTTCGATATAGAGTGCGCCGCCGTTACCCGCTTTTACCTGGCTGCCGGGTGTCCCCGGATTGCCCGTGGGGTAACCGCCCGAACCGTTGACTCCATTAGCTCCATAGGCGTCCAAAGTGCGGCAGTGATGAAAATAGCAATGGTCAATTAGCAAGCGCGAAGAGTTCTTGACGTACACTCCGCCACCGTGCATGTAGGGATCCGGGATAACCGTAGCCACCCCGTAAGAAAATTCGCAGTAGGCCAGTCGAGAGCTATCCAGGGGGGAAAAGTTAGTATTTAAAAAATGCACTCCCTCGCTGCCGATGGAGGTGTCGGCGGCCAGGAAGAGAATGGAATCGTTGACCGTGCCAATCGCCAGCAGCCGTCCCTCTACGCGGAAGCGGCTCCCGACATTCATGATCACGGAAACGCCCGCGGCAATGGTCAGACTGCCGGAGCTCTCGACGACGATATTGCCTTCGATGATGTAGGGCGAACCAGCCAGCGTCCAGGTGCCGGAAACGGGACCGGCAGGGACGTGCGTCTCAGCATTCACCGGTATGGCGGCCAAAAGCAACAGGCAGATCAACGACAACCGCTTCAAGTACCCCTCCTCACAGAACTGGGTTACCCGTCTCGCATTCGTTAGGATCGTCATGGCATAATATAAGCAACTTCCGCGTAAATGTCAATAATTTCTGCTGCGATAATGTCGAAATTTTACGATTGGCAATGAATATGGGCTTAACGCGGTTATTTTACGCCTTCCCCCAGCATCGCGCTGAATTGCTGGGTTGTGGGCACTGGAAGCCTAGGGATCTGGTGAGCGTAGCATTTCCAGATGGGGAATGCCGTCTTCATCATACGGACCAGCGACGATATTAAAACCGAACTCGCGGTAAAATCGCTCCAGACGTGCCTGCGCCGAGATGCGGATCCCCTGGCCGGGATAAAGATCTTGGCAGCGGCGAATGCCCTCCCGCATCAGCTCGCGCCCCAGATTCGTGCGCCGCAGATCCAGCCGGGTGATGACCCGACCGATGGACGGTTCTGTATACTTCGCTCCTGGTTCGACCACTCGCAGATAGGCGGCCAGCCCGCGCTCGTTATATCCCAGCAGATGATGCGCCTGCCGGTCCCGGCCGTCAGCATCGAGGTAAGCGCAATTCTGCTCGAGGACGAACACCTCCTGGCGCAATTGCAGCAGGTCGTAGAGCTGGTCGGGGGACAGGGCGGGGAAGGGGAGGAAGTGATAGTTAAGAGTCATTGTTCAAGAGTCGTGATGATTTGAGCAGGATTCCCCCCGCCATCCCCGCCAACCCCGCCAATGTCCCGAACGCTCCCAGCCCCAACCGAAAGCCGACATGCTCGGGTTTGATCAACCCAAAGGCGGGCTTGGGGGCGGTCAGAATGGCGATTATCTTTCCGACCAGAACCAGTAAAATGATCGCCGCTGTCCCCAAAACCATCCACCGGATGATGTGATCGAAACCTCTCTTTCGCAGAACGAAGAACACTGCGAAGATGGTCGCCGCCAGGAGGGGAATCACCCATAACACTCCACCCAGATCCGCTCCGGAAACCCTGGCGTGGAGGCCCGTGCAGGAAAAATTCGCCCAGGGCAGAAAAAAGCACACGCCCATCACCGCCGCTCCGGATGGCGTCAACCATTCTTTATACTTCATACCTTATGTTTCAGCCTTCATGATAACCACCATGTCCACTCGATTGGGTGAGGAGCGGGCGATTTTATACAGAACTTCGTCCAAGGTGAACGTTTCGCCCGCCGTCGGGATGCGCCCGATCTGAGTGATGAGGTAGCCGCCCAAGGTTTCGTAATCGCCGACGGGGATAGCCAACTTTAGCCGCTGGTTCAAATCTTTCACGTCAACGCGCCCGGCCACCAGCCACTTTCCCTGACCCAAAGATCGCATTCGCGTCTGTGTGCGGTCATATTCGTCTTCGATGTCGCCGGTGATCTCCTCGATGACGTCTTCCAAGGTGACCAGACCCGCTGTTCCACCCCATTCATCCACCACGATAGCGATCATCTGTTGCAGGTTGCGCAAGTCGCGAAAAGTCTCGGACGATTTCTTGTATTCAGGGATGAAGGGCACCGGTTTGATAATAGCAGCCAGGTCTGAAGGATTGTCCAACAGATCGCGAGCATAGGCCACCCCCACGACGTGATCCAGGTCGGTCTCATAAATCGGAATCTTGGTAAAGCCGGAATCTAATATTGTGCTCCGCAGGTCTTCCAGGGTGGCCGTTTTTTCCAGCGCCACGATTTCCGTGCGCGGCGTCATGATCTCATAAACAGCCAGACCCGGCAGGCGAAAGACTCGGGCCAGCAGTGATCCCTGCCTCATCTTGAGCGATCCAGCGCGCAAACCTTCGTGCAGCAACAGAACTTCCAGGTCGCGGCGCGTAAAAAAAGTGCGCACTTCTTCGCGGGCTACACCGAAAAATCCCAGGATTACATCAGAAATTGCGCGCGAGACCCAGATGGCGGGATAGAGCACAATCTGGAAAAAACGCAGCGCCGGTCCCACCCAAAGAATGGCGCGATCCGCTGATTCACGGGCGATGGATTTGGGGATAATTTCCCCGAAGAGCAGGGCCGGTAGAAATGTCAGCAGCAAGATTAAACCGGAGGTGATGCCGCGCGCCTCCAACAGCGCTGTTAATAGCGAGGCGAAGGCAATATTGACGATGGTGCTGCCCACCAGAACGGTCAAGATAAACCGCGATGGTTTTTCCAGAAACCAGCGGGCATAGCGAGCCGACCGCACGCCGCGGCGCAGGTAGCCCTCGATCCTCAGCCGGCTGACGGACAAGAAGATAATTTCCGCCGCGGAGAAGAAACCGTAAATGCCTAAGGACAGCAGGATAAGAAATAGCTTCATTTCATGGGCGCTTCTTAAAAGATCTGGGGGCCGAAGCGTTTAAGCAAAGCTTCCCGGCACTCGTCCAGACGAGCGGCGGGAACGCTGAACCGCAGTTGCGCTTGCAGGCCAAAACTTAAGGCGACCACCTGCGCGCCGAAGCGCACGGCCACAGCTTTCACCGTGTTGATCAGTTCCGGAGCGGCCTTGACGTCCAGGTACCCCACAACCTCCTCCCGGCGGCGGCCGGCGTTTTCCAGCGCCAACCGGGCACATTCGGCGATAGCTCGCGCCAGGCCGCCCTTGCCCAACTTCGTGCCGCCGAAATAACGCACGACAACGACCTGAACGTCGTACAATTTCGCCCGCCCGATTTCCGCCAGGATCGGCGGCCCGGCGGTGCCTTTGGGTTCGCCTTCATCGGAAGTGCGCACCGCCCCGGTCGCCAGTCGGTAGGCGAACGGTTGATGTGAGGCGTCGTGGTATTCCTTCTTCAGCCGCCCGCGCATGGCCGCCGCTTGCGCCTCACCGGTCAAGTGTTCCGCAAACCCGAAAAAGCGTGAAGCCTTTTCGCGCAGCTCGGAGCGGCCAGGAGAAGAGATCGTGGCGAAGGAATCAGGCATGTAAGTTGTGAGTTCCGAGTTGCGAGTTTCGAGTGCCAATTTTTGTTAGAATCGCAGTCAGTCGGTAGACTGATCCGTCCACTGACGGAATTTCTGCAGATGAAACAGACGGCGCAGATTATCAATCCTGAAAGGATCGAATATGGGTAGCCACCGGTGAAGCCGGTGGAATGGTTAATGTCAATTATCGCGAATATCTAAATCAGGATTGATTGTGCCGGTACTTTTTATTTAAATATTCCTTTAGATCCGTCTGGAACTGCCTAAATTGCTCTATTTCATCTATTTTGTAATAGCATTTATACTCTTGACCACCTCTTTTAATCTTAGCATAATTTCTCGTATCCGCAACGTAATAACTACCGTGCCGAATATATACCAAAGGACGTGTCTGCAACTCGATCCAGCAATAGGTATCGAAGTACATCTCTTGTTCGTTTTGATAAAATAATAACAGATGTATCAGGCTAAATTCGTTTTTTGAATATTGTACTTCCAGTTTCGGATGTATTGTTAAAGTATCGCCTGGGTGCAAATTTAATTCATATGATTTATATCCAAGAGAATCAATGTTCGCTAAATGTGTGTCTCTGTAGATTTTATCGAATATTATTCTTCTTCCAACCGAGCTGTCTGATAAAGTATCTGTATACAGAATTCCAAATAATCGTGCTGCTACATTGCCCCGATTTGTAATGGAACAATTCAGTTTAACCTCTAAATTATAGTACGGATCAAATATAGAGGTGTTAATACGTGCTGAATATCCCCATTTTGTAAATAATGAATCGCAGGTAACAGTATTACATACCTCGAGTTTTGGCCAGCGTGCTTCAGCCGAAATTTTTCGCATTTCATCTGTCGGGAAGAAATGGAGATAGCATTTTCCAAGAGCAGTACTAATCACTATCAGACCTGCAAGTGAAGTTATTATAGTGGCCCATTTATTGGCCTTAATATTTCCCCAAATGTTACTGATAGAGGATAGGATTTTCATGCTTTTCTCTTTGATCATTTTTTTATAGAAAATCTGGATTGATATACAACAGAAGCTTTTTATGTATCATACGCGGTGACCGATCCTACCACTGCAAATGGCTTGACTTCAACCAATTTATTTCGTATATTTTATTATAACAGCGCCAGTGTGCGTAACATTGGCTTGACGGCGTCTTGCTTCGGCGGGGCGCCGTTTCTATTTGTCCACATTTGTTTGTTCGACCCCGCCAGGGTCGGGAAAATAGAGGACGATAGGTTTCTCTTCTCCGGGGGTGTAAAATCCCCGGCTATCCAAATTCATCCCTTTCAGGGATGTAAATCTGCGTAATCCGTTTAATCTGCGGAAATCTGCGATTCAGACAAGGGTAAAAGCGATTCCGGACGCGGGCTAAACCCCTTGCCGGAATGACATCCGTTAGTTCTCATTGGTCATTTGGATTTTGTCATTCGGGGAACCCCCACCCCCTCCCCGAACCGGCACCCCTGATACTTTTCCACGTTGGCATTATCCACCGTACAGATCAACCCGCCGAATTTGTAGCACTGTTCCTTGGGATCCGGGAACCGCGACTTGGCGCAGTGCATGCAAATCTGCCGGGAATGTGAATTATTCCTTACGATAGTTGTTTCTTTTGCCATTGCCGTTATCCGAAGCTTTGGGTTGCGGAGCCAGGAGGCGCAGATTGCCTTCGCCGGCCAGCGTTTCCAGTTGTTTCAGCAGGTGGTCGTTCAGTGTCAATTGGAAGCCTTCGGTGCGGAAGAGCTGATCCGGCTTGCCGCCGCCGCATAACCGCAGGAACAGGGGGACAGATCCAGGATATTGCCCGCACAGCCGTTCGATGTGGCTCACGATCTCCACACCGATGCGATCGCGATCTAAAGTGATTTCCAAGCCGGTAGTCAGCTTGGATCTGGCAGTGTCTAATGTGATGGTTTCATCGGCGATGATCTTGACCGCTTCATTTTCGCGCGTGGAACAGCGCCCCGTGATGACCAGCGAGGCATCTTTAACCAGTGCGGAGCCATACTTCTCGTACGTATCGGCGAAGAAAAGAGCTTCCACCGATCCGCTGAAATCATTCAATGTGACAAAGGCCATTTGCCGCCCCTTCTTGTCGGGCAGGGTGCGCAGATTGCTGATGTATCCCGCCAGGCGAATGATCTGAGCATCCGAGGCGCGCTCCAGTTCGCTGAACGGGAGCTGCGAGAAGCTGTTGACCTCCAGCCGGTAGGTTTCCAACGGGTGCGTCGAGAAGAAGAATCCCAGAGCCTCCTTCTCCTGCGTTTGCATTTCCAGCGGGTTCCAGACTTCCACCTGGGGCAGTTCCGCATGCGATAGCGGGATCGTATCCTCGCCTCCAAACAGCGATTCCTGTCCGCGATTTCGATCTTCCCGCGCCGCCTGGCCGTAGCGCAGAATGTCATCCAGAGCGGCCTTCTGCTGGGCGCGATGACCTTCCAGATAATCGCAAGCTCCTGCCATGATGAGGCTTTCCAGGACTTTGCGGTTGACTTTCTGCATGTCCACTCGTTCCGCCAGATCCCACAACGTCTTGAACGAACCGCCGGCTTCCCGCGCATTGACAATTTGTTCAATAGCGCCCTGTCCCACATTCTTGACGGCGCCCAACCCGAATCGGATCGTCCCATTCTCCACTTGGAATCGAGCCACGCTTTTATTGACGTCTGGAGGCAGAAGAGGTATTTTCAGCCGACGGCACTCCTCGATCAGCAGCACCACCCGGTCGGAGTTGCCCATTTCCGAGGTCAACGAAGCAGCCATGAACTCGGCTGGAAAGTGCACCTTAAGATATGCCGTCTGATAGGCCACCAGAGCGTAACCCGCGGAATGACTCTTGTTGAAACCGTACTTGGCGAAGTTTTCCACGTAGTCGTAGATAGCGCTGGCAATTTTCGTATCCACACCCTTGGTTTTCGCCCCCTGGATAAACTCGTCCTTCAGTTTCTGCATCTCCGAAAGCTTCTTCTTGCCCATGGCGCGGCGCAGGATGTCCGCTTTGCCCAGACTGAAATCCGCCACATCCGAGGCGATTTTGATCACCTGCTCCTGATAAACGATAGTTCCGTAGGTCTCTTCGAGAATGGAGCGCAGCAGTTCATGCAGGTATTCGACCTTCTCCGTGCCGTGTTTGCGGGCAATGTAGCTGGGGATCATCTCCATGGGGCCGGGGCGATAAAGCGCGTTCATGGCGATCAGGTCTTCGATGCGTTCGGGCTGCAATCGCGCCAGATTCTCCTTCATCCCCGAACTTTCGAACTGGAAGATGCCCACGGTGCCCTTTTCTGAGAAGAGCTTGAACGTATTGGGATCATTTAAGGGGATGGTTTCCAGATCCACAGTTTGACCTTTACCCCGCAGGTCGGCCAAGGTGTCGTTGATGACCGTCAGCGTGCGCAGTCCCAGAAAGTCAATCTTCAGCAGCCCCACCGCGTCCAGCCACTTCATGTCCCACTGGGTTGTGGTTTCACCCGTTTCCGTCGCCTTGAATAAGGGCACGTAATCCATCAGGTCGCCCGGCGCAATGACCACTCCGGCGGCGTGGGTGGAGGCGTTGCGATTGACCCCTTCCAAAACCTTGCTGATGGTAATCAACCGCTGATACATGGGATTGGAATCTACCAAAGCGCGAAACTCTGGAGCTTCCTCCAAAGCTTTTTCCAGAGTCATGCCCAGCGCTGGAGGAATCAACTTGGCTAAACGATCCACTTCGGCGTAGGGGAGACCCATGACTCGACCCACGTCGCGCACCACGGCTTTCGCCAGCATTTTACCGAAGGTGATAATCTGCGTTACTGAATTGGCGCCGTACTTGGCCTTGACGTAGTCAATAACTTCGGCGCGGCGATTGTCGGCGAAGTCAATGTCAATATCCGGCGGCGAGACCCGCTCGGGATTCAAAAATCGCTCGAACAATAGGCTGTAATGCAGCGGATCAATGTTGGTGATGTTCAGGCAATAGGAAACCAGACTGCCTGCCGCCGATCCGCGACCCGGCCCCACCGGGATGTCTTTCGACCGGGCGAAATCAATGAAGTCCTTGACGATCAGGAAGTAACCGGCGAAACCAAGTTGCCGAATTACGCCGATTTCGTGTTCCAGCCGGTTTAGAGCTTCTTCGGTCGGCTGCGGGAAACGACGGTTGAACCCGTCACGCGACTGCTTCTCGAAGAACTCCTCCAGCGATCCTTCTCCCGGAGGAATGGGGAAACGCGGGAAGTGCATCTTCCCGAACTCTAACTTCAGGTTGCAGCGTTCGGCAATCTCCTCGGTGTTCTTGACGGCGTCGGGGAATTCGATGAACAGCTCGGACATCTCACTGGGCGTGCGCAGGTGATATCCTCCTCCGCTGAATTTCATGCGGTTGCTTTCCGCCAGATTTTTCCCCGATTGAATGCACAACAGCGCGTCCTGCGCTTCCGCGTGTTCGGCTTTCAGGTAATGGGCGTCATTGGTCGCCACGAGTTTTATGCCCAGCTTGCGACCCAACTCGACCATCCCTCGGTTGGCGGGAACTTCGTCTTCGATGCCGTGGATCTGCACCTCGAAATAAAGGTCCTCGCCGAACAGCCCTTTCAGTTGCGAAGCTTCCTTTACAGCCTCCTCCTCCCGACGATTGATCAGCAATTGCGGCACGCGCCCTTTCAGGCAGGCCGTCATGCAGACCAATCCCTGGTGATACTGCTCCAGCAGCTCCCAGTCAATGCGCGGCTTGTAGTAGAAGCCTTCCAGGTAAGCGCGCGACGTGAGCTTGATCAGGTTGCGGTAGCCTGTCTCATCTTTGGCTAAAAGCACCAGGTGGTTGGAGGTCTCCTTCTGGCCGGTGGCCGAAGTGCGATCCTGACGCCTGCCCGGAGCCATGTAGACTTCCGCCCCGATGATCGGTTTGATTCCGGCCTTCCCTGCTTCCAGGTAGAAGTCAATGGCTCCGAACATGTTGCCGTGATCGGTCAGTGCCAGGGAGGTCATGCCCATCTCTTTGGCCGCGCAGACCAGATCCTTGACCTTGGCCGCGCCGTCTAAGAGGGAGTAATCGGAGTGTGTATGTAGGTGAACGAAGCTCATAGGGGATTGCTAATTCCGTGACCACCCGAATAAATTCGGGTGCTCGTTATAAGGTAAGTCACTGAAGTGACTGGCTCATCAAGTTTTGCAGACACAGGGAGTATTGGCATGGTCATAAATCCCAATGAAACCGGTGGTTTCAACCACTTTCCTGTTGGCGAGCACCGGAATTCATTCCGGTGTAATAGGACGAAGCGACTCAGGGGTTATAGTACGCCAACTGTTTATACGAAATTCATAGCTTCCGCAATAACATATCCTTACAAATCATGCCAGCGACCTTATTAATATAGCGCGTCGGAGGGGTTCGAGTCAAGCAAAAAGGAGGCGGGAGTCGGAGATAGAGACAAGGAAAACATGATACTCGGATTTTATATGCAATAATTTGCACTTGACATGAGAGATACATTTATTTATATTGGATTCGATTCTCGTTCAAATTCAAAAAAACCGCAAGTGGAGGTCCTATGCGAACTCTATCAATCCTACTGTTGCTGAGCCTGGTTTATGCACCTTACGTTAAAGGCGAGGAAGGCGACAGTCTTTGGAGTGTCATCTTCGGAGGAAATGATTTCGATAGTTTCGAATCCCTCATAAAGACAGATGATGGCAACTATGTGGCTGCGGGTTTGACGGAATCTTTTGGATCAGGTGAATGGGATATGCTACTGGTGAAAATGAATGCAAGCGGTATAGTACTCTGGTCGAAATCCTATGGCGGCCCAGATTTGGATGCCGCCTTTTCGGTGATTCAAACTATTGATGGCGGTTACCTTTTGACCGGATTTACAGAATCATTTGGCATTGCCAATAGGGACCTCTGGATTGTAAAAACAGATTCACTGGGCGACTCTCTGTGGTCTCATACCTATGGTGATAGTGGTATGGATTGGGGATCGTCCGCGAGTCAAAGCGCGGATGGCGGTTTCATGATTGTTGGAACCAGAGCGCCTATGTTTTCCCCATCGGATATCTGGATGATTAAAACCAATTCTGGGGGAGACACTCTCTGGACTAAAACTTTCGGATCACAACAATATGCAGATTTCTGCCATCGCATTATCGAGACAAGCGATGGGAATTATCTACTATCGGGGAATATTGCCGGAATGATGAGCCTGATCAAAACCGATCCCAACGGCAATGAGATTTGGCAGAGATCTTTCGTTAGTGCGACACAATTCACCACGGCCGAGTCGGTAATTGAAACGCAAGATGGCGGCTATGTGGCAGCCGGCAGAAACCTTGCAGCTCTCGGGCAGTATAGCGCCATCTGGATAATTAAAACTACGGCCGGTGGTGATTCAGATTGGGTGAAATGCTATACTGGTGACCAGGAATACCAAAGCGCTTTTGATGTAACTCAACTATCCAATGGTAATCTGCTCATTGTGGGATCAAGAGGAAACAGCCTGAATGATTTGGATGGTTTGGTCATGGAAACGGATTCGTCCGGAGATTCGCTTTGGCTTGATACTTTTGGAGGGCATTATGCTGAAGAGTATTTCCATGCGGTTCTTACAGCAAATGATGGTAATTACTGGGTTGCTGGAGCAACCGGTACATACGGATTAGGTTCAAGAGATGGCTGGCTCCTCTGCCTGGAAGGCTATACTTCCGCAACCCAACCATCACCCTTACCTTCTCCTTCCTCCTTCACCCTTCATCCTCCCTCCCCCAATCCCTTCAACGCCACGACAGCCATCAGCTATCAACTTCAAGCGCCAAGCCACGTCAGTCTGAAGGTCTTCGATACTGCCGGAAGGCTGATGGCAACCCTGATAGAGGGACAACGGCCAGCCGGGATGCACGAGGTTACTTTCGATGGCTCCGGCCTGGCTTCCGGTTTGTACTTGGCGAGGTTGACTGCCGGGGGATTCACGGCGACACAGAAGTTGGTGCTGCTGAAGTAGGATCCGGGATTCGGTTTGGGCGATGGGGGCATCGCCCATTGTTGTTTTACGCAATATATTTTTACTATTTTCATCGATCCTCTTGATTTTTTCGGAAATATGTTGTATATTAATTTCGTTGCAAAATGGGTAAGACGACGTTTTAGTTATCTGGAGGTTAAAATGCTTAGGCAGACGATTTTCATGGCGATTTTGGTTGTGGATATGGCCGGAGTGGCACGCGCTCTGGAAGGAGACAGTTTGTGGAGTCATACATATTCGACGACTCCTTGGGATAAAGCCTACTCCATTATCCAGTGCCGTGATGGTAATTATCTCATGGCAGGTGAAACGGCACAGGTGGGGACGGCATTCTCTAAAGCTGCGTTAGTTAAGGTTGCTCCCCAAGGCGATCAACTTTGGTTTCAATCCTACGCTCAGTTCCCCAATGATAATGTTGCTTACGGCGTGGTTGAAGCGCATGATGGCGGTTACGTATTCGCTGGATTTACAAACAGAAATGATAGCCTTAATGAACAAGTTTGGATTTGTAAAACCGATACGAATGGAAATGCACTTTGGTCACGAACTTATGGAGATGAAAGTCACGAACGTGCCTGTAATATAATAGCCACCTCTGATGAAGGCTATTTACTCACTTGCTGGAGCATCGGAGAAGGCACCTGGATAATAAAAACTGATATTAATGGCGACTCGCTCTGGTCGCAGCGGATTGATGGCCTGGTTGCCGTCTGTTCAATTGTGACCTATGACGGAAATATCCTGACAGCAGGTATGAATGTTTACATGTCCACCTATATTCTTAAAATAAATAATGACGGAGATACCTTGTGGACCCGCAGCTATGCTAATATCCCTATGCCATATTGTATGCTTGAAACATACAGTCACGATATTTTACTGGCTGGAAACATGTTGATGAAGATTAATTCGTATGGTGATACTTTATGGACGAGGACAATTGTGGATACAACCTTTCACTACGCCGTCGGTGTACTAGAGAGCGACGACGGTGGCTATATTCTGGCCGGTAATTCAGGCGACCCAATATGGGAGGACGATTTTATGCTCATGAAAACGAGTGCTTCAGGTGAATGGCTATGGTCGAGAAATTATGATAGCGGCTGGGGCGATATGGCAAATTCGTTCGTGAGGGGCAATGATGGCAATTATAGAATTGCCGGATACAGACATTACGAATATAGAGCCGAAATATGGTTGGTTTGCGCTGAAGGGCCTTCCTCCGCTGTCGAACCCGTCCCGATGGAGATTCATCCTTCAGCTTTCATACTTCATCCCGCCTCCCCCAATCCGTTCAACTCCTCGACAGTCCTCAGCTATCAGCTTCAAGCGCCAAGCCACGTCAGTTTGAAGGTCTTCGATACTGCCGGGAGGATAATCTCTACACTGGTGGATGATAAGCAGAGTGCCGGTACACACGAATCCACCTTAGATGGTTCGGGCTTGGTTTCGGGGATCTACATCGCAAGACTGGAGGCGGGGGGGTTCAGTGCGACCCAGAAGTTAGTCCTGCTGAAGTAGGATCCGGGATTCGGTTTGGGCGATGGGGGCATCGCCCATTTGTGCTTGCCTGTCTCGTTTATACAATCGCGAGTGTGATCTACCACACTGCGCTTTACCGCAGTTTCCTACTTTTCCACTTCCTCATCGAGACCTCTTCCCGTATATTGTTATAGTTTGAACAATTCTGGGTTGTTCCGATCAGCCTAAAATCGTAACTTGTATGATACGGAGGAAAGTATGAAGGCTCTGTTAGCTTTTGTTTGCGTTGTTGGTTTGGTGATAACTGGCGGTTTATTAAGCCCTGCGGGGGCCCAGGTAACCCAGCAATGGGTGTCGCACTACGATGGTCCGGACAGCGATTGGGACATCGCCACCGATTTAGCCATTGACGGCGACGGCAATGTCTATGTGACAGGCTATAGCTATGATTTCGGGACCTACTTTGACTATACCACCGTCAAATATGACGCCTTCGGGAATCAGCTCTGGGCGACGCGCTACAACGGGCCGGGGAACGGTAGCGATCGGGCTTCCAGCCTGGCCGTAGATGGAGATGGTAACGTGTACGTGACGGGAAAGAGTTGGGAACTTGCGACTGGTTGGGGTTATGCAACAGCCAAGTACAATGGCTCCGGGCAGCAGCAGTGGGAGGCGCGTTATAATTGGGCTCCGGCACAAGACTGGGAAGATGTAGCTACTTGTGTGACCGTGGATGGAGAGGGGAATGCCTATGTGACAGGCGGCTGCGATGGCGGATATGCCACGATTAAGTACAACACCGACGGCCAGCAGCAATGGGTGGCGATCTATAGCTATGGGGTTGATGCCGCCACGGGCCTCGCCGTGGATGAAAACGGCAATGTATATGTGGCCGGAAAGGAAGTAGATGTCATTTATGGATATAACTATGTCCTTGTCAAGTATAATCCCGCTGGACAACAGCAATGGTGGGTAAACTACAATGGTCCGGGGGATGGAGCTGATTCGGCTTCCTGTTTTGTTCTGGATAACGACGGCAACGTTTATATAACTGGCTCAAGTTTCGGGACCGGGGGGGCCGACATGGACTACGCCACTATTAAATACGATTCCGCCGGGGTGCGGCAATGGGTAGCGCGCTATGATGGGCTGGGAAACTTTAATGATTTCCCTTACAGTCTGGCGGTGGATGGCAACGGCAACGTCTACGTGACGGGGGAAAGCTTTGGCAGCGCCAATTATTACGAGGACTATGCCACAGTTAAGTACGACGTGAACGGGCAGCAGCAGTGGGCCGCTCGCTACAATGGGCCGGCTTTCAGCGCGGATCGAGCTCGCCGTATAACCTTAGGCAACGAGGGTAGTGTGTATGTGACGGGACAAAGTGGAGCAATCAGCACATACAACGACTATACAACGATTAAATACAGTGCCACAGGACAGGAATTGTGGGTGGTGCGCTATAATGGGCCGGGTAATAGCAATGAGGATGCTCACGGTCTGGCCGTAGATGGGAGTGGCAACATTTACGTGACGGGTGAAAGTTGGTGGGGAACCGGGCCAACCTACGACTATGCCACAGTCAAGTACAATCAGGCTCAGGCGGTGGATCCCTTAGAGTTGGAAACTCCCCTAGAATTCAGGCTGAAAGGGGCTTCCCCTAACCCCTTCAACGCCTCGACAGCCATTAGCTATCAGCTTCAAGCTCCAAGCCACGTCAGTTTGAAGGTCTTCGATACTGCCGGAAGGCTGGTTTCTAAGCTGGTGGAGGAGAGACAATCCGCTGGGGAGCATCAAGCGGTGTTCGACGGTTCGGGTCACGCTTCCGGTTTGTACTTAGCGAGGTTGACTGCCGGGGAATTCACAGCGACCCAGAAGTTAGTGCTGCTGAAGTAGCGTTTAGGTTTGAGGTTGAGGGTTTGGTAGGGGCGCATAGTGTGCGCCCTTTTTTGCTTCTGGCTTCTGGATTCTGACTCCTTCTTTCTTGCTTTCTCCCCCATTTTTCCTTATACTATCCATATTCTCTGCGTTCTCTGCGTCTCTGCGGTGACATCATATTTGAAACTTTCGCGCTACAAAGGTTTGGCCTTCGGAGCGCTGGCGGTCAAGTCGCTGCCGCTGGCATATGGCGCTTCGGTCATCCTGTTCGTCAACACCCACCTGCCCCGGGACACCGAGTTAGGCGTTTATTCCCTGGCCATCGCTACGTTTTTTGCATTGTCGCTGGCAGGTAAGAGTTTCGCGCTGTTCCCACTGATCAAGTTCCAGGCGGAAGGGGCGGCCGTGCCCGGCGTTTGGACGGCTGGAGTGACCTACTGGACCGGCACGCAATTGGTCGGCGCGCTAGGCGTCTGGTTGCTGGCTCCTCATGCGCCGGGAATCTTCCGTGCGCCTGGCCTGGATACCGGCATGCGCTGGGCCGCCGCGATCATCCTGACCTTCATCCCCCGCGACCTGGTTTCAGCGCTGCTGCAATCGCGAAGACAGATGGGGCGGCTGTTCGTTCTGGAGGCGTTCTATTTCCTGGCAGCAGCGGTAGGTATAATCATTCTCGCTTTGATGGGATCTCTGAGCACCGCCAACCAGGTGCTGGCGATCAACCTGGGAGCGGGACTTTTATCCACGCTGGCAGCGCCGTTTCTGGTGTGGGGAACCCTCCCGACCTGGGCCAGGCCACAGTCCGCAGTCTGGAAACGCACTGCCCTCTATGGCCGCGATTCGCTGGGGATCGGCGTTGGCGATCTGGCCTACAATCAACTGGACTATCACCTGCTGGGTCTGTTCACTGGTCCGGCGCAGGTGGCGTTATACTTCGCCGCCAAGAATTTCTTCCGCTTTTATAACGCGGTGACTCAAGCCATCAATCTGCTGATCTTTCCCACCAGCTCGAATCTCTACGCACGCGGGGAAATCGCCAAGTTGAAGGAACTGGTGGAAAAGGTCTTGTCCGCACAAATCGGACTGCTGGTTATCATCAACATCGGCGTCCTCCTGAGCGCGGATTGGATCGTGGCCGTGGTCTACCAGGGCAAGTTCCCCGATGCCGCCGGATTGTTGCGCCTCTTCTCGTTGGCCAGTTTCTTTGAACCGCTTTATATGGTGAGTGAAAACGTGCTGTACGGCATCGGCAAACCGCGCGCGGTGCTGATTGCCATGTGGTCCTCCATTGTCATTTTCGTGCTGCTGGCGGCGACGCTGATGCCTCGTTTTGGCGCTCAGGGCGGCGCGCTGACCATCCTGGGGACACTGCTGTCTTTGGCGGTCATTACTTTGATATTCCTGCATCGCGAGTTGCATATCAATCCCGTTACCATCATGCGGCGAGGTTTATCCCTAACCTCATCCATCTTGAGGCGCTGATGCTGGATCAAGCCATTCGGTTTGGGGCGATACTGGCACACTTGGACTGGACAAATCCCCCCCGCCCCCCCTTGATAAGGGGGGGAATAATTGATACCCCCCTGTCCCCCCTTTTTAAGGGGGGGAAAGCGGATTTTATCCTCGAGGTCGGTTCCGGTACGCGCGGCATTACCGCCTTCCTCGATCTTCCAGTGGTGGGCGTGGACGTAGCCTTTCCCGGCGACCCGGCTGCGGGAATGACGGCTTTAAAAGCTTCAGCTACGGCACTGCCGTTGAAAAACGGCAGCTTTGCGACTGTTGTCTGTTCCGACATGTTGGAACACCTACCCGATGGGGTGCGTAAAGAAGCGGTAGGCGAGCTGCTGCGGGTCACGCGCGGAAAGCTTTTCCTGGCCTGCCCCAACGGTTCCGCCGCTCGCCGCGCCGATGGCCTTTTAGGTCGCCTGTATCGTCTGTTACATCTGCCGGTTCCAGACTGGCTTAGCGAACACCTCGATCTGCAATTGCCCGATCCTGAAGTCATCCGTGAGGCGTTGCAGGAGCAGCGAGCTTCATGCACGGAAATCAAGGGAGAAGGCGTTCTGGCACACATGTTCGTCACCCTGCTGATTTCGACGAAGGTTGCCAACCGCTTCTGGGCGAAGCTATTCCAAAGCCGCCCCGCCCGAGCGAAATTGCTGGTCAAATGCCCGCTGCTACGTCTGGGCCCGTCGTACCGGAGGTTGTGGGTGGTGGGGAAAGATTAGCGCAATCTGCTTCATCTGCGGGAATCTGTGATTCAGACAATGTTTAAATCCGTGTAATCCGCGTAATCCGTGGTTCAGAAACTTTAGAGGCCTCTCGTGGCTAAACCCAAAAAATCCGCCGACAAAACCTCGTCCAGTCGTGCGATCCAGCCCAGGCTCACCGAGCTCTTGGGCGAGAAATCTCTCCCCTCCTGGGCGCAGATTGGCATCGCCATCCTGGTCGTCTACTTCATGATCCTGCTGATCTTTCCGCAGAACGTTTTCAACAGCTACGAATTCAAGTTCGGCGGGGATAATCTAGCGGCGGCGCCCATCGCCAAGATGGGGGAAGAATATGCCAAATCAGGCGATGTCCCCTCCTGGTGCCCTTTCATCATGGGCGGCATGCCCACGGTAGGCAGCCTGCTCTACGCCAATAATTATTACCCCGGTTTCGCGTTGGGAAGTTGGCTGGGTTTCGTTTTTTTCGGCAGCGATTATGCCTGGCTGTTCCTGCATTATCTACTGGCGGGATTTGGGATATTCCTATTACTGCGCGAGTTGGGTGTGCATTGGGTTTTTTCGGCGCTATGCGGGTTGTTCTTCGCCTTCAATCCGCAGATGGTCGTCTTCGCGGACGTGGGCCACGGCTCGAAGTTCATGACCATCGCCTATCTCCCCTGGATTTTGTGGCTGACGATCCGGCTGTACGCTAAACCCTCTTCAGCGCGCGCCGCGGGTCTGGCGCTGGCTTTCGGCCTGATGTTGCTGGCTTTGCACGTGCAGATCGCCTACTACGGCGCCATGATGATGGGGCTCTATGCTGTCTATGCTTTCATCGCCGGAGGCAAGGCGGAACTCAAAATAAATGTCCGAGCCACCTTGATGATGGCGGCGGCTGGAATTGTAGCTTTTGGACTCTCGGCGCCGCTTTACTTGCAGGTGCAGGAATACAGCCATTTCTCCATTCGCGGGGGCGGCGCCACCGGCGGCGCTTCCTGGGACTACGCCACCGCCTGGTCGTTTGGGCCTTTGGAAACACTGACCTACATCTTCCCCTCGTTCTTCGGTTTCGGAGGGCAGACCTATTGGGGTTCCATGCCCTTTACCGACATGCCGCTCTATTGGGGCGGAGCGATCCTGCTGTTCGCGCCATGGGCGCTGGTATTCAAGCGCGACCGCCTGACCTGGTTTCTGGTGATCCTGGCAGGACTGGCCTGGATAGTCTCCTTCGGAAAATTCCTCCCCCTTCTCTACAGCCCGCTCTTCTATTTGTTGCCCTACTTCAATAAATTCCGCGTGCCCAGCTTGATCCAGGTGCTGG
>JAGVQJ010000025.1 GCA_020051775.1 Calditrichota bacterium
GTGGTGGTTTGTGCAAATCTCGAGGAGAGATGAAGGAAGCGCATTAACGGCTGGACCGTCAATCAGAGAAACAGTACTTCAAGATTGAGATTATTGCACTACAATTATACATCGTAGTATTTCTACCCAAATTTTGTACATTTGAGTGCTAAATGTTACGGATAGTTAATGTGGTTGTTGGATATCCTACAATAGCATGAAGCAGGCTCAATGGTAATAAAAAAGGGCACATCTTGCAGATCGCCCTTTTGTCTGTACCTTGCGGCTTGTATGATATAACTTGTAGTTACCTCACCCCCACCTCGTTGAATTTTGTAATCAGATCCTCCTTCGTAGAAAATCCCTCATGACGAAATACTTCATCGCCGCGAGCGTCCAGGAAGACTTGCGAGGGGAGCTGGCGAGGTTGGTAGCGCATTCCGGTATCGGGGTACTCGTGGACGTTATAGACTTCCACCGACATTTTGCCGGCATACAACTTCTGCAGGTCGGCGATGATGGGACCCATCATCTCGCAGGGTTGTCAGTCCGCACCGCTGCGCAGTTGTAGCAGACGGGGTAAAGCGGCTGAAGCAATTCCGGGAACAGTTCCGGGAAGCTGCGAATAAGCTTGCTTGTCCTGCGTGGAAGTAGGTTGATTATTGACGTTATTGTTGGGCGTACCGTTCCTCAAAACGAGCACACCGACAACGGCCAGCAACGCCACGGCGAGAAGCGTCCAATGCAGGGGAAATTTCGTTTTTGCCTTCTTCATCCTTCATTCTCCGTTTATAATGGGGGCAGGATCACTTCTTCCCGTGGTTCCGCCTCGAATTGCGGACGATACGGCTTCAAGCACCAAAAGAACACCACCATCAACCAGGGCAGGAAAGCGGCCAGGTAGAGGACTCGGTAAACGGTGAACAGTTCCGCCGCTCTGCCAACCAGCCCCATGAACAGCCCTGCCAATCCCCAGGCGAAGCCAATCTGCAGGGCGGAGGCCAATCCTTCGCGGCGCACCATCATTTTCTGGGCGCTGACGATGCCGCCCGGAGCCGAGGCGAATATTAGTATCGCAGCTATGAACAGGGGCAATAAAGCCCAGAACCCCGGTGTTTTTAAAAAGGCTAAAAACAGCAGCGGCGCTAATATCGGCGTCCAGAACATCACACGCCAACGGCCCAGGCGGTCGGACAAGCCTCCACCGATCAGATTGCCCAGCACGTCGCCGAACTGCAGGGCGAACAGATAGATCGCCCGGGTTTGTAGACCGATTCCCAACTTTTCCAAGTGGAAGGGGAGAAAGCTTAAGAACGTCAGCAGGACGAAGGCTCGTATGGTGCTGGTGGCGGTCAGTAATGCGATGGCTTTCCAGGCAACGGGCGGGCGGGGTTCGCCATTCCGAAGCGCGTGATGGTTGCCGGAATATGCATCGGATTTCGGCCCTAAGAACATCCATAAAGGTACCACGACCAGAACCGGCAAAGCTCCCAGCAAGGTAAATCCCAAGCCCCAAATTCCCACAATCTGCGAAATCAACACCGGCCCCAAAGCGTAACCGGAGGCTCCGGCGGTAATATAGAGCGCTATGGCCAATCCCTTGCGGCGCGAGGTCAAAGCCGTAGCCAGATGTGTCCCCATGGGATGGAAACAGGCCGTTCCCAAGCCTCCCAGAAAAATCACGGCGACAAGGGAGGCAATTCCAGGCGCCAAGCCAATCATCCCAAAAAACAATCCGGCTGTGAAAACCCCTACTGGGGCATACCAGCGAGCCGGATGTTTATCGCTGGCCATCCCCCACAAGGGCTGCGAAAGTGATGCGGCCAGGGTTTGGATGCTGACCAAAATACCGGCGCCCGTCAGGCTTAAACCGTGACGGGCGCAGAGTAAAGGCAACAGCGGAGGCAGAAACCCGGTGTAAAGGTCGTTGACCAGGTGGGTTAGCGAATGAACCAGGAATTGCCGGCGTCGCATGGAATTTTATTACACCGACAAGCGGACCATGTTTACCACTAACTTTGCAGCGTTCAGCATATCCTCAAAGTTCAGGTATTCCTTAACCGTATGAGGGTCCATCATGCCGGTACCCAGAACCACGGACTCGATGCCTATAGCATTGAAAACATTGGCGTCGCTGCCGCCACCGGACACTTCGGTCACCATCTTCATGCCTAAATCGGCTCCGGCTTTGGCGGCCAATTGGAACGTCCGACTGGACTCAGGCACACGGAAGGCCTGGTATTCCAGATTGTGAATCTCCTCAATTCTTGCTTTGATAGTCTGGCCATCCACGATAATGGAAGTAGCCTCTATCGCGCGATTGAAGGCCTGCCGCATTACGGTGACCTGGGTTTCCAATTTCTGAGCGTTATGGCTGCGGGCTTCGGCGCGAATCGTTACCAGCTTGGGAACGATATTGGTGGCAGAGCCACCTTCGATGCTGCCGACGTTGGAAGTGGTTTCGGAATCAATGCGGCCCAGAGGCATACCCTGAATGGCTTTGGCAGCCACCAGGATCGCTGACAAACCTTTTTCCGGTGCTATACCGGCATGGGCTTCCTGTCCATGCACGCGGTAGGTCATGCGATAAGCGGAGGGCGCTCCGATGCTGATAGCATTAACGAATTCGCTGTCGAGAAAATATCCCCGCTTCGATTTTAGCGCGGAAGTGTCGAAATTTTTCGCTCCCAGTAACCCAATTTCTTCAGCCACAGTGAAGAGAAGTTCTATTTCGCCGAACCGAAGGTTATTTTCCTTCAGGACGTGCGCCAGTTCAAGCATTACGGCCACGCCGGATTTGTCATCGGCTCCAAGAATCGTGTCACCGGAAGAACGGAAAATACCATGTTCTTCGACCGGTTTAACTCCTTTGCCGGGCACGACGGTATCCATGTGTGCGCAAAACAGGATGGGTTCGACTTTACCGGCCAGAGGTCCAGTGAGACGCGCCAACAGGTTTCCGCAATTGCCGCCGATTTTTTCGGCCGCGTCATCCATGGTCGTTTCCACGCCCAAGGAATGCAGGCGCGCACTGATGTATTGCGCCACGTCCTTTTCCTCGCGTGAATGCGAGTCAATTTTCACCAGGTCAAGAAAAGTTGCCTTCAGTCGTTCGGGGTTGATCATACATCACCATTTCAAGGTTAATTACTACGAGGTTGCTTATCTAGGTTAGCGGTTATTTTTGAATTTGAATGGATGATATGTTGTCATCCGTCATTGGAATTGCGAAGCGCGAAGCTTCGGTTGTGAAATTATTGCTAAAGGTAATACGGAGATAATTTGAGGTTAAACCTTGAAAAGGTTTGATATTCTTCAATATTATGACGTCACCAACATGATTGTGGTTGCTCTGGATAAAGCGCTTTTTCAAGTCGTTGTTCAAGCGCCGCAATCCCGCCGCTCGCTCCAATCGCACTCGCACCGGGACAAGGTCATTTTGTGCGGCGGCCGGAGTGCCAATTCTTTCGGAAAAGGGGAAAACGTGCAAATAACTTAGAGGGATGGATTTGATCCATTCCGTGCTGTCCAGGAAATCCCGCTCGGTTTCTCCCGGGAGACCGGCCATAATATCGGCGCCCAGGCAAACGCTCGGATCTTGGCGGGTCAGTTCCCGCAGATAATCAATCAATTGCGGCGCTGGTTCGCGCCGCTTCATGGCATTAAGGATTCTCGGACTACCGGATTGAAAAGCGAAATGAAAATGCCGGCATACTCCCGATTGAGCCAAGCACCACTCCAAAAATCCCGGTTCGATCAAATGCGGTTCCAGTGAAGAGAGCCGCACTCGGGCAATTCCCGACTGGTTCGTTAAGGCTGACAGGAGATCCTGCAAGCGGGGCTGTTCCGGAAGATCGCGACCCCACAAAGCGATATTGGTGCCGGTTAGGATGATTTCCGGAGCACCCTGAGCGGTCAAATCAACTGCAGTTTGCAGGCAATCTTTTAGCGGAACGCTGCGGGATGAGCCGCGTAAACTGGGTACGATGCAGTAGGCGCAAGTTTCGGTGCAGCCGGTTTGGATCCGCAACAGGGCGCGCGTTTTATTTTTCGGTATGAACCCATGCGGGGTCGTCAGTTCCAGTCCAAGGTCAATCAGACCCAACGCCGCCAAGGCCTGATTGCCTGAAATAACGCAACCCTCCGCAATAAAAGTTTGTGCAGCGTACCGGACTCCACAACCCAACGCAAATATTCTGGCTTGAGGATTCAACCGCCGCATTCTTCGAGCTTCCCCGCGAGCTTTAGCCAAGGCTCGCTCGGTTACGGCGCAGGTATTAAGAATGATCCAGTCAGCTTCTTCATACCGTGACTCCAGGCGCAGGCCGCAATCTTCAAGGTGGCGGCGCAGCGCCTGGGTATCGAATTGGTTCTGCTTGCAGCCCAGAGTGCGAAACGCTACTGTGGGCATGAGACGTCCGGCATTACTCTTCGGGAGTCTGGGTTGGTTCGTCGCTGCCGGGCTCTTCACTCTTGGGCGCTTTGCGAGACTTCTTTTTCGGAGCAACCGGCTCATCGGCTTCGGAACTTGCCGTCTCAGCGGAAGCCTCCGGGGATTTCAGCGCTGCTTCAACTTCGGCAGTCGGCGCGGCTTCGGCAACAGGTTCAGCCTCGCCTTCCGAGGGCGCTTCTTCGCTCTTATCCGCTTTCTTCGGCGCCTTCTTCTTCTTGGGTTTCTCCTCAGGTGGAGCCGTCTCCTCCGGTGCGAGATCCTGGCCTATTGATTCGCCGATAGGCGCGGTCGTGATTTGCTGATCCTGGTAATTCTTGAATTCGGATTCCTCTTCCCGCCGCTGCACACTGGCTGCGGAGAGTATAATTTTTTTGTTATCTTTATCGAATTCCAGAACCTCCAGCCGAACGGTCTCGCCTTCCTTCAAGGCTTTGCCGCGGCCGGTTTTGGAGTCTTTGCCGAATTGCGAGACCGGGAGGAACCCTTCCAGCAGCAGCGGCAATTCGATGATCGCGCCTTTATCCACGGTGCGGGCGATCTTGCCTTCAATCAGCGAACCTACGGGGAATTCTACCTCAAACTGGTTCCAGGGGTTATCCAAGGTTTGTTTGTGTCCCAAGGCGATGCGGCGTTCATTGCGGTCGAAAGACAGCACTACAACGTCAATCTGGTCGCTCTTTTTCACGATTTCGCCGGGATGCTTAACCTTACGCGTCCAGGATAGATCACTGATGTGGACCAAACCTTCGATGCCTTCCTCCAATTCCACAAAAGCCCCAAAGGGCACGAGATCACGCACCGATCCGCTGTGGCGCGAGCCCACGGCGTATTTTTGTTCCAATTTTTCCCAGGGATCTTCCTCAGTTTGTTTCAAGCCCAGGCTGATCTTGCGGTTTTCGGGATCAATGGACAGCACCACCACTTCTATTTCCTGGCCAATATTCAGTAATTGAGCCGGGTGCTTGATGTGCTGCGTCCAGCTCATTTCGCTGATGTGGATCAAGCCTTCGATGCCCTCTTCCAATTCCACGAAGGCGCCGTACTTAGTGATGGAAACCACCTTGCCCTTGACGCGGGTATTGAGCGGGAAGCGAGTTTCAATGCCTTCCCAGGGGTGCGGCTGAAGCTGTTTCAGACCAATTGAGATGCGCTTGCGCACCGGGTCGAAGTCGAGGATGCGGACCTTGAGCTTCTGGTCGTAAGTGACAATTTCGGAGGGATGATTGACGCGCCCCCAGGAGAGGTCGGTTATATGCAGGAGACCGTCCACCCCGCCCAGATCCACGAATACACCGAAATCGGTGATGTTCTTGACTACGCCTTCCAAGGCCTGGCCGACGTGGATTTCCGACAGGATGCGTTCGCGCACATCGCGCAGGTTCTCTTCAATCAAGACCTTGCGGGATAGCACGATGTTCTTGCGCATTTCATTTACCTTGACAATGCGGAAATCGCAAGTCTGGCCAATCCACGCGTCGAAATCGCGCACGGGATGCACGTCAATCTGCGATCCGGGCAGGAAGGCTTCCACACTCATGACGTCCACTACGATGCCGCCTTTGATGCGCCGCAGACATTTGCCTTTGACCGTCTCAGCTTTGGCATGGATATTCAGAATCCGCTCCCACACGCGGGCGAAATCTGCGCGCTTCTTGGAGAGAACGAGTTCGCCTTCCTGATCTTCGATACTTTCCAGAAAGACCTCTATAGTATCGCCGATGTTCAGAGCGGCGGGATCATCAAATTCATCAATGGGAACAGTCCCCTCGGATTTGAAGCCGATGTCTATCGCTACGTCCTTCTCACTGATGGAGACGATCTTGCCGGTGATGATCTCGCCGGACTTGATCTCTCGCATCGTGTCTTCGTAGAGCTTCAACATGAAGGCGGCTTCTTCGGGGGAATACTCCGCCTCTTCGCGCAGTTCGCTTAAGAGGATGACTTTTTCGGTTTCGTCATCCTGGAAAGCTGAAACTGGGGCCGGCGGCGGCGCGACAGGTTCCAGGTTCGGAGTGGGGGTTTCGTTCACTGCTGATGAGTCTTGCGGTTGTTGATCGTTTTCGGGGTTAAGTTGCGTCATTGTTGAATGCCTCCTGCGTACCAAAAGCGCAATGGGGTTAAATGTGGTTGTGGCTTTAATCTATGTAAAGCGATTGTCATTCCCACGAAAGTGGGAATCTAAATTTTCTTATTTGAATTCTCGATGGATTCCCGCCGGCGCCCTATAGGGGCGTCCCTTACGGGATGCGGAATTGACACCTCATTAAAAGCTTCCACGGCTTCGGCCACCTTCTGCAGCAGCCACATGGGGGTGGAAGCGGAACCAGAGATTCCTACCCGGTCGAGGTTTTTAAACCAGTCAGGATTGATTTCGGTTTCGTTCTCCACAAAATAAGTTTGGGGATTGACCCGGCGGCAAACGTTGTACAGCAAAGCGGTATTGGAACTATTGCGCCCCCCCACGAAGATTATAGCCGGGTGTTCCGCCGCAAACAGCGCCAGTTCTTTTTGCCTCCGGGTAACGAAACTGCAGCGCGAATCGAAGATCTCCAGATTGGGGATCAACTTCTGCAATTGGTCCCGCCAGCGATTGAAGATCTCGGGCGATACCGTCGTCTGGGCGATCAACAGAGTCGGTCGCGTCGGATTCAAGGTTTCCGGCAATTCTTCGCCGCGCACTACCATAGCCTTTGAGCCGCAATGCCCCTGCAGCGCGATCACCTCGGGATGGTTGACGTGCCCCACGATAATGATCTGCTTGCCCTGTTCGTAAGCCCGCTGGATAACCTCTTGCGAGCGCTTGACCTTGCGGCAGGTGGCGTCCACAATTTCCAGATCCAAGTCGCGAGCCTGCTGAAAGAACCGCCCTTCTTCTCCATGCGTGCGCACCAGGATAGGCCGATCACCGGTCTGGTCCAAGTCCTCAACGAATTCCAAACCCAGGTTACAGAGGCGCTCCATCTCCAATCGGTTGTGGATCAATTCACCCTTGACGGCCAACTTGCCGCCCTGCCGCAGCAGTTTCTCCGCCACGTTGATGGCGCGACGCACTCCGCCGCAAAATCCCGCACGGGGATCAATGATGGCTTTCATGCTTCAATTCGCCAATCTTGCCGAGAATGAATTCCCCGAAAGCGCGGTAGGCCTGGCTTCCGGATCCGAATTGCTCCTCGAAATTGGCCGTATATAATGGCTGACCGTAGTAAACGCTGATACCTCGGTGTTTAAAGATACGTTGCAAGGCCCCTCGGGTTCCCTGAATGAACACAGGCACCACCGGAGCTTCCGATTGCCGAACCAGCAGACCTATGCCGCCGGTGGCTTTCAGAAATAGCTCAGTGCGGCTGCGCGTACCTTCCGGAAAAATCAATATGGCGCCTCCGGTTTCCAACGTTTCCAGAGCGACTCGCAACGAGGTTAAATCCTGTCCCGATCTCGTGACCGGGATGGAATTCAAGTATTTGATCAACGGCCCCAAGACGGGCTTTTTAAACAGTGAAGCCTTAGCCATAAAATGGATCTCCCGCGGCGCGGTTCCGCCGATCAACGGGGGATCCAAAAAAGATTGGTGATTGGCCGCAATAATTAAACTGCCGCTGCGGGGGACGTTATCCAATCCTTCAATTTTCAATCCGAAGATCAGCCGGATCAAGGCACGGGCCAGGTGATGAATCAGCCAGTAACCGGCTTTCATGGGGCCGGATTTCATCGCGCAGTATACAGGCGGATGATTTCCTCGACCTGCTGATCGAAACTCAGGGAAGTAGTATCAATCAATATGGCATCGGCAGCCTGTCGCAAGGGCGCCAAATCCCGTTGCTGGTCGCGACGATCACGCTCTGCGATCTGCGTCATAACTTCGTCCAAAGTCGCGGTGTTACCGGCAGCTTGAAGCTCCAACATGCGGCGACGGGCGCGTTCGCTCAAATCAGCAATCAAAAATATCTTGATCCTGGCGTCGGGGAAAACTACAGTTCCGATGTCCCGCCCTTCCACCACCACGCCGCCACTCGAACCAGCCAGGCGCTGCAACTCGACCATACGCTCGCGAACCTGCCCCACTTCGCATACGGGAGTAACCGCCTGGGTAACTTCAGGGCTGCGGATGAGGTCGGTGACGTCTTCGCCATCCAGGATCACCCGCTGGCCGCTCTCGCCCAATAGCAACGCTACGCGCGCGTCCTGGGCAATTTGGCCAATCCGTTCAGCATCGTCAAGCGGACAACCGTCGCGCAGGACTTTCAAAGCCAGGGCACGGTACATGGCGCCGGTGTCCAGGTGCATGAAATCCAGCCGTCGGGCGATTTCCCGCGCCGTGGTGGTCTTTCCGGCTCCGGCAGGCCCGTCAATCGCGATGATTTCCGGGACTTCGGATAGAGGAGACGAATCCTGGCTCACCGCTTAATCCTCATACCGCCGTTTTCTCCTTCCTTGCGTACAAAAATCCACGCCACGATTTTGCCGGGATCGAGGATCTCGTGATCATCACCCCAATACGCATGATTCCAGTGGCAGGCCGATGAAGTTTCATTGCAGGACAACGATTCGATCTCGGCTTTCATTTCTTTGAGGCGAACCTGCCATTGCTGGAAATTCGATTCGCGCAAATCCACCCACCCGGAATCGGCCCATTCGTCTATCTTTTCAGCAGTAACTTTAAAGACGTCCTTTACCTTGGAGGAGGGAATTTTCACGTCCGGGCCGCGCAACATGGACTTGCCATCAGCCATTAATATAGGGATGCCAATGGATAAAATCTGAGTGCGAATGGTGCGATCGCGGCTGATGAACAGCTCGACCTTCCGGGACAGCTCTTTGGGCGAACTTTTCAGTACCGCCGAAAGCGAACCGCAAACTTTTCGCAGCAGGTGTACTTCATATAATAGCTTGGATAAGCGCGGGGGCCCTAACAGCTCAAATGCCACCGATTCAACGCCATGCTTTTCCTGTAGATCGCGCATAACCCGCAAGGCGCTGTCGCGCATGGCTCCAGCACGGTAGGTGGGACCCAATACCGAAGCGTCCAAAGCGGAGATGACATCATAGCCGCTGGTGCCTCCCTTAATCTCCATGACAGAGTACTCGGCGATCTCTTCGGGAGTTACAAACTCCATTTGGCCGATGGAAGACAGAGCATGAAATTCCCCGTAGGAGAAGGTGCCGTTTTCCCCGGTATCAATATATACGGATTTCAAGACGTCGTTGCTGTGCACGCCCTGTTCGGGCATCTTTGAGTGGAACGTGTCGTCCAGAGTGAGAGCCTGGTCAGTGGGGCAGTCTATGATCTCGATCGGTTTGCCGCCTTTCAGGACCGGACCATAAGCAATCTGTTTCCAGGCAATCGCAGCGGCCGGTTTGATCTCCTTGACCATCGGCCCGCCGGGAGTCCTGCCCAGCAGCATCAGCAGGAGGGATTGGGCGCCGCCTACTGCGGATTTGGCCATAAGCACTCTTGAAGGACGTTCCTCGGAATGAGTATAGGGGATATTCAATCCCATTCCCCCGGTTCCAGTCGTGCCAATCTTGAAGTAGGATTGAACGGGGAAACGGGATAAGGTGTTCTTCAAAATCTCGATATGGCGAATCAGTTGCGGGATCACCAGGCAGCTCAAAAATCGTTCGATTTCCGTCTGCAGATCGTCTGTCAGTTGTCCGGTTTCTCGGGCGGCATCCAATTCCCGCAATACTCTGGAACTACCGGTGAAAGAATCCTGATAGGCTAATCCCGTAGCGGAATTGACACAATCTATGATGAGGTTGGGTTTATGGGCTTCCAGCAATTTGTAGATCGTGGATTCTTTAAGGATTTCATCGGACAATTTCTCTATGCAATCCAACATGAGGCGGCGGCGTGATTTGGGATCGGCTAAGAGTTCTGCACGAGACGTTTCCCGAAATTCATGGCGTACGAAAACGTCGCCCCACTCCGGGAGAAATTGGATATGCGGCGCTTCCTGAGCATAAATCTGGCAAGCGCTTTGGGCCTCCTGGCGCCGCAGTGAAGCCACAATAATCGTGTGCGGATTTTCAATCATGAGGCGCCGGCAAATGGCGGAACCCACCAATCCCCAACCGCCCCACACCATTACTTTTTTACCTTGTATATCCACGATAACCTCTAAATAAACCTTTGCTTACGCCGCCAGGCGGTTCATGTATTCAATTTAAGGCTGGCTCCCCGGTAGCGGATCAGTTTCCGGAGCCGCCGGAAGTGTTTGTGGTTCGGATTGTGCCTGCGGTTCGACGAAAGCCATCTGCACCTGATTGGGATCGCCTTCGACCAGACCCTGGAGTTCCTTCAACCGGGGAAGATCCTCCAACTCATTCAATCCGAAATAGCGCAGGAAATCCTGCGTAGTAACATATTGCAATGGCCGGCCTGGCGTGGTGGCCCGTCCGCCTACGGTCGTTAGACCTCGCTCCATGAGTGTACCCAACACGCCCTCGCAGTCCACACCGCGAATGTGCTCGATTTCAGCCCGGGCGATGGGCTGACGGTAGGCGATGATGGCCAGTGTTTCTAAGGCTGAACGCGACAGGCGAGTGCGCAACCGATCTTTCAACAGACGCCGCACCCAGAAGGAAAACTCAGGGCGAGTAGCTAACTGAACTCCGCCGGCAACACGATGGAGACCATACGCCCGCCCATTATCCTGATAAAACCGATCCAGCGCCTCTACATCCTGAGTGAATTCTTCGGCGGAAATTTCGCCCACTAAATCCTTAATGCGGCTGTAGGTCAGAGGAATATCCGTTGCAAATAAGAGCGCTTCCAGAATGCGCTGACGTTCCTGAGGAGACATTACGCAGCCTGCCTTGATTGCAAAAAGAAATCATCCTCCGTCACGCCGCGCAGGGTGATTTCACCGATGCGAGCCAGTTCCAAAATCGCCAGAAATGTCAGAATGACGGCGATACGGGTCTCAAGATCCTGTATGATGGAACGAAACGAGACTTTCCGGCCCCCTTCCAATTGTTCGCGCAGGTAACTAAGTCGTTGATCGAAAGTTTCCGGCAATAAAAAGACGTTGTACTGCGGTTTCTCGGTTTTCATTCGATCCATGGCCAGCTTAAAGGCGGTCAGTAGATCGAATAGCGTTACATCCCGCAACAGGTCGGCTGGGGTTGGATCGTCGGGCAGTTCCGGCAATCCCCGCCAGAATTGTTCAGCAGATTTCGATTCCCAGTCACGAAACAACTCAGCGGATTCCTTGAATGCCTTATATTCAAGCAATCTTTCCACCAGGTCGTGGCGAGGGTCATCTTCCGGCGCGCCTTCAGCGCAGGGCCGCGGCAGCAACATGCGGGCTTTGATCTGCAGCAGGGTGGCGGCCATGGCCACAAACTCGCCGCCAACATCAAGATCCAAGGCGCGCATCAATTCCAGCGATCCCAGGTATTCTTTAGTAATGAGAGCAATGGGGATATTGAAAACGTCCACTTCTTCGCGGCGAATCAGATAGAGCAGCAAATCCATGGGCCCCTCAAAAACGGGCAGTCTAAGACAGATGCCCGCGCCCAGCGCATGATCCTGCACGTACAAACTTTCCTGATCCCCCCCCGCCCCCCTTGTTAAGGGGGGGGTAATGGGATTTTGATTCTTCAAATTTCCTGCCGTATTCACGGTAATTTCATGGCTTCGCGTACTTGTTTCATAGTAGCACGGGCTACCTCACCAGCACGCCGGTCGCCTTCTGATATAATCTGCTTGACCTCGTCGAGGTGCGTCTCGTAATAGCGACGCTTTTCCCAGATCGGCTCAAGATATTCGATCACTTTCAGAGCAATGGCGTCCTTGTGTTCCACGCACCCCAGCTCACCGCTCAAGCAACCCTCGCGGGTGGCTGCCAGGGTGGGAGGATCAAACTTAGCGTTGTAGATATTGAGGGGGCAGACGTCCGGCCGCCCCGGATCGCCTTTGTGGATCTTCAAAGGATCGGTAATAGTGCGCCGCAGTTTCTTTTTGATGACTTCGGGCGAATCCGCCATCAGAATGGAATTACTCAGCGATTTGGACATGCGCTGACCGTCCATGCCGGGCAGCCGCTTAAATTCAGTCAGTTTCGCCTCGGGCTCAGGGAAGACTGTCTTGTACAACTTATTGAAGCGGCGAGCCAGCTCGCGGGAAATTTCCACATGGGGCACCTGATCCTCGCCCACCGGGACTAAATTCGCTTTATACAGCAAGATATCCGCGGCTTGCAAGACCGGGTATCCCAGATGACCATAGCTGAATTTCTCTTCCAGATGCAACGCCTTAGCCTGTTCTTTGACGGCTGGATTGCGTTCCAGCCGGGAAACGGTGATCAGCATCGAGAGTATGAGATGCAGTTCGGCGTGTTCCGGCAGATGCGACTGCACGAAAACCGGACTTTTCACAGGGTCAATGCCGGCTGCCAGCCAGTCAATAACCATCTCGATGGTGTTGGCTTTAAGATCCGAGGTGTTTTCATAACCGGTGGTCAAGGCATGCCAGTCCGCCACCAGGTGGAAGTTCTCATACTCGTCCTGAAGTTGCACCCAACTTTCCAGCGCGCCTACTAAATGTCCGAGATGCAGCTTTCCGGTTGGCCGCATTCCAGACAAGATACGTTTCTTGTTCGGATTGGAAATCATAGCCATTTGGTTAATATAAGAAAAAACTCATTCGTAGGCAAGAACTTTTCACCTCAAAGGTCAAGCCGCTATCCCCATGCTCTCGACAGTGGGAATCCACGCCCGTTGTCCTTTTTCTCTATGTTAATAACATCCCACCTGAACGGATTTCTGAACTCAGATAAGATGTATATTTTTTAACATACTACTGGTTTTAAACTAAATTCAACGCGATTGTGGGAGAAATGTGACATTTTACGGAACAGCGATGGCGTTAATGGCGTAAATTTATACCCCATAAAATACGAAAAAAATGGAAATTCACTTGACTTTTAACCTTAAAAAGGCTATTTTATGTTATAATATTAACAGGGGAGGTAGAGTGGAGAACCAAACCCAGAAGAAAAAAGTACCCCATATGACCATCACGCGACTGGCTCAGTATCTGAACTGCTTGAGTCTTCTGCCGCGAGAACATTACAAAGAAATCTCATCGAAGGAACTGGCGGAAAAAATCGGTTTGAAACCCACTGTTATCCGCCAGGATTTCCATCATTTCGGCGGATTCGGTCAAGCTGGATACCGATATAAAGTTACGAACTTGATCGAAGGGCTGGAACGAATTTTAGGGTTGGACCAGAAGCAGAACTTGATCATCATAGGGGTGGGGCACCTGGGGCAAGCCTTGGCTAATTACCGCAATTTCGACAAGCTTGGATTGCGCCTGGTCGGTTTATTTGACGTCAATCCACGTTTGATTGGGATTACAATCCGAGATGTGCGGGTGCGGGATATTGATGAAGTCCCGACCGTGGTTGAACGGGAGAACGTGCACATCGGCATCATTACCACCCCGGCGGATTCGGCGCAGAGTACGGCCAACCTTCTGATCGAATCAGGCGTCAAGGGGATCTGGAATTTCTCGCCTATGAACGTCACCGGACCGTCCGGGATCATCATTCAAAACGAGCATTTATCCATTGGAATGATGACGCTGTCTTATCAGCTCAAACAGATGCTCCCACCGCTGAGCGCCAGTTCTGAATATTGACAGATCCTTAACGAGCCACAAGGCGACCACGTGGTCGCCTTTTTTATTCGTATTAGATCGCAATCTTAGGACCAGCACGTCCGCGCTCCAGAGATCTGCCATGATTCTGGCTCGATAAAAATTTCTATCCCCTCCGGCCCATGAGCTTATACCCAAAGCTGGCAACGAAAAAACCTACTCCGACTAGGATGACTGAAGCGCCGGTGGCCGATCCCCAGTGAAAAGAGAGATATAGCCCTCCTAAAGAAGATGCTCCCGCCAGTGTGATTGCCCACCAGAACAGAGCCCCGGCGCTACGTGCCAGATTGCGCGCCGCCGCCGCCGGAACTACCAGCAAAGCTGTCACCAGGAGCAGCCCCACAACTCGCAAGGATATCATAACCAACAACGCCAGCAGCAGCCCGAAACCAAGCTCCCACAAGGTAGTCTTTATCCCTCGCGAATGCGCCAGAGGTTGATTCATGGATAATAGTAATAGACGGTTAAAGCCAATCCACTGGAAGAGCGCCACCAATGTGCACAACCCCAGCATCACCCAAAGGTCGCTGTTGCTGATCGCCAGAATGTCTCCGAAGAGCACACCCTCGAAATAACGCACCAATCCGGATCTGGCGGAAACTATGACGATACCTAAAGCCACAACAGCAGCGAAAAATACGCCAATGATCGTATCGGTGGACATCTCCGCCTTACGCGCCAGAAGCAGCACGCCGCATCCGATCAGAACTCCAAACAGGATCATGCTGAGTTGGGGGTGTATCCCCAGTATTAATCCCAATGCCACGCCGGTGAAGGCGGAATGAGAAATGGCGTCCGAGAAGAACGCCATGCGAAAATTCACGACCTGAACTCCCATACTGGCGCAAGTTGGCGCGATCAGCAACAAGCCGATCAAGGCGCGGCGCATGAAGAGCGGTTCCAGCCAATCGTAAGGGAAGAGCGCCCCCAGTAGATTCACTAGGAATTCCATGAAGCCTTAATCCGTCGGCAAAGGGTGTGAATGGCTATGAGTGTACAGGTTGATGTGCGGCCCGAAGAGTTTCTTTAAATTTTCCGGGGTCAGGGTGTCGCCGGCTGGACCGGAGCAGACGATGCCGTGTTTCAGGCAGATGACATAGCGGGCGTGGGTGGTAATCACCGCCAGATCATGGCTGACCAGCAGGGTGGTGATGTCCAACTGTTTTTGGATCTGTTCCAAGAGATCACAGAACAGAGCTTCGCCGGCCAGGTCCACGGAGGAGGCCGGTTCATCCAGCAGCAGGATTTGGGGTTGGTTCAGCAGTGCTTGCGCCAGCAGAACTCGCTGCGTTTCGCCTCCTGATAATTTTCCCAGGGGCGACCGCAGGACCGCACCGACGCTCACCTGCTCGAGAACATCGCGAATGTCCTTATCCGTTTGGCGGCCAATCCCCGCCCATAAGGGCCGCTGCGTCAGCGCCAGACTCAGGAAATCGCGTACGGTGACGGGCGAACCGCGATCCAGATCCAACCGCTGCGGTACAAAACCGAGGCGGGGGCGTTTTTCGCTCGATCCGAAAAGAATGCGGCCAGAGTAAGGGATCAAACCGAGGATGGCGTGCAATAGCGTAGTCTTACCGGCGCCGTTAGGCCCCATAACTGCTGTCAGAGCGCCGCGTTCCACTGTGGCGTTCATCCGATCCAAAATGATCTGCCCGCCCAGGGTTACGGAAACGTCTTGCAAGGTGATGGCAGCTTGAGACAAAGTCACCGCCCTCGATTAACCAATAGAGCCATGCCCAAAGTTTGCAGATTGCTCCACATCGCCTGCAGATAAGCCTCAGGATCAACCGGCCCCGTCTCCAATGGATCTAACACAAATACGGGAACACCGGTTTCTGCGGACGCTGTTTGCGCTACGTTATCTGGATAATAGGGTTCGGTAAAAATCGCCACCGGCCGGGATTCCCTGATCGTTTGGATCAGTTCGGCCAAGTGTCTGGCGGAGGGCGCGAGCCCGGGATCATTCTCGATGACGGCGACGACTTCCAAGCCGTAATCTCTGGCCAGGTAATCAAAGGCGCGGTGAAAGGTGACGATTCTCTTATTGGGAGCCTGCTGGATCAACCCCTGGAAACGAAAATTCAACGAATCGAGGCGAATCACATAACGCTCGGCATTGAGGCGGTATTGTTCAGCAAATGTCGGATCAAGCAGCGCAAATTGGTCAGCCAGCCAGCGCGTCATAACGATTTCCTGACGGGGGCTGACCCAACCATGGGGGTTGACTGTGAACCCTTCATGATCAGACTCGTGAGCTGTCTGGAATTCAGTACCAATGGAGAGGCCAGAGGTGTCTACCACCGAGGCGACCCTGATGATCTGGAGACTCTGGCTTTTTAAGGCGGGATTATTTTCCAGGAAGCGTTCCAGACCCAGGCCGTTCATCACGAGCACATCGGCTTTTTCCAGCATTGCACCTTGAGCCACCGTCATGGAAATATCGTGCGGGCTGCCTTGATTGGGTAATATCAGCAGCTTGACGTCTACTCCTGGTATCCCTCTGGTCACCTGTTCCGTAATCGTCCAGATCGGCAAAACTGTCGCTACCACAGTCAGCCGAGCTTGCGCCGGTTTCTGAGTGCGAGTACAGCCAGCGAAGAGAATATACAGGAAACAGAGAATCAGTGTTATGGAAAGGAGGGCTTGCATCAGCCTCCTTACCCAAGAAGCGCGAATGTCGCTCAAATCCTTCCCTTTCATTCCGCTTTCAGCAACAGCGTGCGTTCGCTGGCCTTGCAAGCCGCCAACAGGACTTTGCGCCAAGCGTCCCAGTTTTGCGGCGAGACTTGTTCGCTGGTGAAATTCACCGTTTCCTGAATGCGCAAAACCCCCTTCTCGCCCGTGACAGTACGTCGCAGGGCGATGCCTTCCGCCTTGATTTCGCGGGCAGTCGGAATGGCTGCCGGTGTCCAGGACTCCGGATAGTTGACCAGTAAATTCATCTTATACGCACCGGCGTGATCCAGGAAGAGCGGCAGGTCGCGGGTGTTATAATTCAAGACCAGGCCATGTGGGGCAAATCCACCCGCATTGATGACATCCCAGGGCATTGCCAAGCGCAGGAATTCACCGAGCGTGTCTTTGGTGGCTGGAAATTGCAGATTCGCCTGTATGACCACGCGGTCGGGACTCAACTCCGTTACGCGAGCTTCTTTAATTTCCGGCGAGGCGAAGAGTTTACCCGTCCATTTCTTGATCAGCTCTTCAGAGTCACTGCTACGGGCTTCATCGTACAGCGATACTGCTCCGTGCGAATCGAGCGTGAACCAGCCTTCAGCCGTCCGGTCTGCCTCCATGGTAAATCCGAAACTCAACTCCAAGGTGTTGCCGACAGCCGGGGCCGGTGGCAGGATTTGGGGTTCCTTCGCCGGATAAATACCAATCAGAGCCACGTCCTGGGGCGCATGCCAGTGTATTTGACCTGATACTGGATCAATCTGTGCTTCAAGGCCATCCTGGCAAATGCTGATGAGGTACCCCTCTTTCCCAGTCAATCCTGGTAGGGGCATCAAGTTCTGGGCTGAGAGATAGACTTCAGGTTGGAACCCTAAGACCTTCAATGCGGCAGTGGTCAAAACGGCCAGGTCGGCGGGGCTGCCGTACCCGCTCGCGAAGGTTTTTTCGGCAGTGCGGAAATTAATCAACATCCCCAGCTCATCCCAGGAAACTCGCACGATGCGATCCTTGAGGAACGAAACCGTGGAATCGAGTCGTTGCTGCGCATTCGGTAAGCTCTCAAACTTTGCCAACTCTGCTTTTAGACCTTCTTGCTGTTCCACCGCCGCAGTAAATCGCTGGTTAATTGCGCGTGTCAAGGTATTCCAATCAGGGCAAGTGCTGTAAGCGATGCGGGGAAGTTCTTGCGATGGTTTAGAGCCTGCCTCGGAAAGGTTGCGAGCAGGCTGGTCTTTGATTCGCCAGCCGTAAATATCGCGGTGGTTTTCTACCCAATGTTCCGCTTCGGGAGCGGCCTCCAGGGAGACGACTTTCAAGTTCTGCGACGAGGGCGCACCGACCAAGACCAGCTTGTCGAGTATTGGTTCATGGCCGCCGAGAGTGATTTCACCCCAAGCCCAGGGGTAAAGCGATTTCTGTTCCCGAATGATCCAGGCAAGGTCAGTGACGGCGTCCGGCTCGATTCCCAGATGAGTTACAACGGTTTGGCGATAGTGTGAGAAATCAGGCGCCAAATCAAGCCCAAACGGCACCATGGGATTGTGTCCGTTTTTAGGGTCGGTTTGCACTGCGCGCCCGTCAAGAGTGTGGGTCAGGGCGTAAACTTGCAGGGATTGGCGAGCTTCATCGTAGGAAAGATGAGGATCACCATAATCATCCCAAGCGTTATCGGAACGTAAGTAGCGATAAAGATGTTCGGTGCGATCCGCACGCCCGCTGTCCAGGATGGCGATGCTGATTAAGTGGTGCAGAATGGCGGAATCCGTCGGCGGCAATTGAGCGGCGCGCGAACGATCCTTCAAGATCGCAGGTAAATCGGGCTGGATGAGACTCGGCGGCAAAGCAGCGGCGCACAGGGTTATTACCAGGATCGCGGGCAACAGTGAAGGAATGAGTATTGATTTTGCGGATTTCATGATCACGATCCTTTCTTAAGCTGCCAGGTTTCCCGCGAAAAATCCTTTAGAGTGTCGAAGGCCTTTTTCACTTGCAGGTAATCTTTGGGAGGAACGGTTCGTTGCGCCAGTTTGTAATCCACCGTGGAAGACAGTACATTTTTCACCAGTTTGGTCTCCGTCTTGCAGGAGGCGACTTTGTCGCCTTCGTTGCGTTTTGCCGGCGGCGAAGCTAACTGGAATCCATTGGGCACACTGATGGATTCGGTGATCAGCACCTGGCGGGTATTCCAGATCATCAAGGGATTGGTGCGCTCGTCGCTGGTCAGCGTGTTGAGCAGGCTGAAAGGCCGGGGAGCCGCCTGGGCAAACTTGGCGGCGGCAGGTGAGTAGAGCAGATCGTTTCCGGCTTTAAGCGCATATCCCGGAGCGCGGAACTTGATCTCCAACCGCACTGGTTTGGACAGATCCAGCAACTTGGAATAGGTCGCACTGAGCACCTCCGCATCCGGAGCGATTTTAGCAACCCAACCGGCGAACATGCGCTGCTGATCTTGCAAGGGAGTGTAGGCGATGCCTCGACGTATGCGAGTATCGCCGTAGGTTTTACCCGTCACAACGATGGTCCCTTCCAGGTCACCGGCGGAGTTCAAGGTTCCTTTCAGATCAATAGCGCAGAGATTCTCTTCAGGTTTGTAGGAACGAATAGCCATGCGGGTTTCGCCTCCAGGCGACCCGATGACGTAGTGCTGTTCGCCTTCGGCGGCACTCCAGACGTCGGGGTCATAGGGCGCCCAGGTGGGATCAATCATGGTGTAGGAGCCGTCACTACGTTTGACTGCTACAACGCAGTGGTTGAACTGATCGGCGGGGATCATCTCAACGCGCGCGCCGGCCATGGTCATGGCGGGGTAGACGGTGAAACCCGCAGCCCGCAGCAGGGTGATGGACATACCGGCGATATCCTTGCAGACGCCGCAACGGTCGTTCAGGGTCATGATGCCGGGGTGGAGGGTGTAGCCTTCACCCTTGCCCATGGAAATGCCGGAATAACGGATATTCTGCGCCGTCCAATGCAGCACGGAAGCGATTTTCTCATCCTCAGTTTTGCATGTTTTGGTGATTTCGACAGCTTTGGCGCGAACGTCGTCATTGGCCGCGAACACAGAATCATTGACACCGAAGAACCAGCGGGATTTCTCCGGCCAGTCCTTAACCGTGGCCAGGACAACCTTGGCGACGAAATCGCTGGCGTCGGGCTGACCGGGTTCATGCTTGACGGCGGGCACGTTCTGCTTCCAGAAGGTGTACACCAATAGCGTATCTTCGAAGGTAACGGAAGAGAAGACCGCCTCGTTGTAGACGGCATACTGCGCCGGGATGCCGCGCGAAATCCTCATGGTATAGCTCTTCTCCCGGATGGGATCGTCGCCCTGGAAATGGATGACGTCGTAAAAGTGCCCGCGCTGCGGAGGAATGTAGCGCTCTTCATCGGCCTGAGGAAGCTCCTCCTCCAGGTAGGCAATTTGAAAACCCTTCTTATAGGTTTCCATTTCCACGGCATCGCCAACGTTTAAGCGCGGCAGATCCAGTACTTTCATCTTGGGGCCCCAGTAGATCATGCTTTGGGGTTGCGGCGCATCAATAGCCCCGTCGGGATCCACAGTTTCGATTTTGCCGTCAGCGCGGTGGACGGATACCATGCGGGGTTCCAGCACGTTGGAGGCCGGGTCATAATCGAAGCGCAGAGCGTTCAATCGACGCGCGCCATCCCAGGACAGAACTTTGAGCAGCCGATGATTCGTGACGTGTGAAAGGCCGCTGTTTTCCACCAGTATTTTGGTGGAATCGAACACCACAGCGACGGCGGCGTCTTTGTAAATGCCGTCGCTGCCAATTTCGTCAATCAGCGATCGGTATGGATCATCCTGGGCTATGGCCGCCGCCGCCAGCAGCGTCAGCGCCACCAGAATTACGCATGGCAGTATTTTCATCCAGCACTCCGTTTAAGGGTTAAGTATGGAAAATGGAAAAAGAAAAGTTTTACGCAGAGACGCAAAGACGCAAAGATCTTTTAATTTAATCAAATCGTACTGGAAAGGCAAGCGGAATTGAACGCAAACGTTTAACCCCGGCTTGCTTTTTTGGATAATTATCAGTATATTGAATATAATATCCTTAAAAAGGGGAGACGAAAATGTTTGCCAAGATGAGCATTATCGGTTTCGGACTGATTATATCAGTGACCGAAACAACTGCGGCGAATCTGGAATTCAATTGGACCTCGCCCGGCGACAATTTCGGCGGCTATCATGCGCTATTGGAACGGTTCCACCGCCCCGGTCCGTCTATCTCAAGCTTTGACGAGGCCGATGACAGCACCGGGTATGACGTGATCCATTATAACCTCGAGATTCAGTTCTTCCCGAACCATTCGGTCAGCGGTAAAGTGGACATGATCCTGGTGGCGGAAGAGGCGCTGGGGGCGGTGAATCTGAATCTGCGCAATAACATGGTCGTGGACAGCGTCCGGGTGAACGGAGCGACCGTTTCGCATTTATTCACAGGAATTGACGATCTGCACTTGAATCTTTTAACGACGTTGAATCCGGGAGACAGCGCAACAGCCAGCCTCTGGTATCATGGCTCTCCCCTACCGGGCATCTGGCCGGAGGCTCCCGGTTTGAACTGGGACAGCCATTTGGGGACGGCTATCATTTGGTCCCTATCGGAATCCGAGGGGGCGCGCACCTGGTGGCCTTGCAAGGATATCCCCAGCGATAAAGCTACGGCCCGCATCGTCTGGACGGTGCCGGAAAACTTAATCGCCACCTCTAATGGCCTGTTGCAAAGCGTCACCGTGCCGCTGCCGGGATGGAAATCTTACGAATGGGTGGAAAATTATCCTCTGACCACTTACCTGGTTTCGGTCACAGCTACGAATTTTACCCTGGTACGAAACTGGTATGTGTCGACGTTGGGAGATTCCATGCCGTTGGACAACTACGTTTATCCCGAAGATTCGGTGGAGGCCATCGTCTCCTTCTCGAATCTGGCGACCATGATCGAATACTACGCTACCATCTTCGGGGAATATCCCTTCATCACGGAGAAATATGGCCATGCAGCGTTTCCCGTCTGGGGAGCGATGGAACACCAAACTCTGACCTCTTACGGAGCCTGGGCGATTGACGGCACACACAGTTATGACTGGATGATAGCGCACGAGCTGTCGCACCAGTGGTGGGGCGACCTGATCACCTGTGAGACTTGGGCCGACATCTGGTTGAACGAGGGCTTCGCCACCTACAGCGATGCGCTGTGGGCCTATTACGTCAACGGCTGGCCGGGTCTATGGCAGCGATTGGCGGAATTTCAAACGAGTTACTTCTACTGGGATGAAAATTATGGGCGATACCCTATCTACAATCCGCCTCCGGATTTGATGTGGGGCGCGACTTCGTATGAAAAGGGCGGCTGGGTGCTGCACATGCTGCGCGGCGTCATCGGGGAAACGAACTTCTCGAATTTCTGGCAAGTATACCGTGAAGCTTACGCTCCGGGGAATTCGCCCGGCATCGTCAACAGCGCCCAGATGCAGCAAACAGCAGAACAAGTCAGCGGTCAAGACCTGGACTGGTTCTTCAATGAATGGATCTATCAGGCGGGATACCCGGAATACGACTGGGGTTGGAGCTATTCGACCATGGGCGACAGCTGCGGAGTCTGGGTATCCATCGTGCAGACTCAATCAACCGCATTCCAGACGTCGGAAGTGTTCATCATGCCCGTACCCATCCGGATCATTACGGATATGGATACTTTCAACGTCATAGCGCAAAATGATCAACGGCAGCAAGTCTTCAGTTTCGAAGTTTCGGGTGACAGTGTTCTGGACGTGCAGTTCGATCCCGACAACTGGATTCTGAAAACATCGCAGGAAATCCCCTTTGTGGGTGTGGAACCGGAGCCTCCGCAGGCGCAGCCCATCACTCAAACCCTGCTGAAGCTGGGGCCGAATCCAGCGAATTCCTCCACAGTTATCAGCTATCAGCTATCAGCTTTCAGCCACGTCAGCATACGGGTATACGATACAGCCGGCAGGTTGATCGAGACGCTCTATGAGGGGCAGAGACCGGCGGGGGAATACTGGCAACCGTTCAATGGATCGAAGCTGGCGTCGGGGATGTACCTGGTGAGATTGGAGACGGAACAGGAGCAGTTGACGCAGAAGTTGGTTCTGCTCAAATAATATCTCTCGCAAAGACGCAAATAACGCAAAGAAAAAATACAATAGGCGCTCCCAACCCGGAGCGCCTCTGTTTTTTTTAGCAATCACTAACCCCTATTTTAGCAGCACCATCTTCCCCGCTGCCGTGTTTTGCCCTGAGGTTAGGCGGTAGAGATAGAGACCGGAGGGGAGATCTGATGCATCGAAGGTGACTTGGTGATGTCCGGCGTCTCGCCAACCGTTCACAAGTGTTTTTATCAACCGTCCAGCAGTATCATAGACTTTCAGGTTGACGAGCCCTGATACCCGCAACTCGAAGCTGAGAACTGTGGTGGCATTGAAGGGGTTGGGCATACAGGGGTATGACACAAATTCCCCCACCATCATTGGCTCTTCAGGAGAAACGGCCGTTTCGGTGCCTTCGACCTTTACCAGGTACATTTGCCAGTTCCAGCCCCCAAATGGGTCTCGGTTGGTATAGCCTGCTAACATATAGCCGCCGTCGCCGGAAGGAATCATGGCAGTGCAAAATTCTTGTTCAATAGTCCCATAGGTGCGCGCCCAGAGGGAATCGCCTTGCGAATTTACCTTGATGAGCCAGGCATCCCAGCTCCCGGCTCCGTAGCTTCCCACCTGCCCCCCTAGCAAGAAACCGCCATCACTGGCGGGCATCACCGCATTCGCCCAATCCCAGTTCAGGCCCCCGAAGAAGTTCGACCAGAGGATAGCGCCGTTGGAATCAACTCTGGTCACGTACGCATCCTGCACTCCCAAACCGCCTCCCAAATACCCCGCCGCCACAAAGCCGCCATCGCCGGAGGGACAGAGGGCATAAGCCTTCTCATCGTCATTATCATTTACAATCGGATTATTTACGGTGTACTGGGTTTGGTTGCCTTGAGAATCCACTCTCACTATCAGCATATCATTCGGATAATAGATGTTGGGTTCCGTCTGCCACCCCGCCAGGACGAAATTACCGTCGCCAATCGGAGCTATACAAGTAGCAAACTGCCCCAGAGTGACCGGTGAACCATATTCGTACGACCAGACAGAGTCGCCGGAAGCATCCACCTTGAGCAGCCAGAACTGCCAATTGTCTATTTCAGGAAATGAACTGGTTCTTCCCGCCAGCAGGAAGCCGCCATCGCCCGAGGGCACGATCGCTTGGGCATAGTCATCCCACGCTGTTCCATAATGGCGCGACCAAAGTAGATTCCCCTGGGCATTTACCTTCACCAGGTAAACCTGATCTTCCTCGGGTGAGTCAGTTTGTCCGGCCAGCAGGAAGCCGCCATCACCGGAGGGGCAGATGCCATAAGCATAATCGTCGGCGCTATCCCCGTAGGCGTACGACCAGAGGGAATCACCTTGGGCGTTTACCTTCAGGAGATACATGTCGTAACCACCCGCACCTATGGAATTTGTGTGCCCTGCCAGTAGAAAGCCTCCATCGCCTGCCGGGCAAATGGCGCGAACGTATTCGAAGCCGCTGCCGCCGTAATGACGGGTCCAGAGGCTGTCGCCTTCGAGGGCGTTTGCAGAACCCGCAGCACAGAGCTGGATCACCAACAGACAAATACCAAAATTTTTCGATTTCATGGGGGATTCTCTCTTATCAGATTGATGATTCGGGAATTTCGCGAAATATTTACCAAAGCGTAATATAATCAAAATAACTTGTGTTGTCAAGCAGATTTTTTGGTGCGGCATGGTGTTTATCCTATTCTACTTCAAGGTATTGCTCAATCCGAAAAACAGCCAAGGGCGGGGACAGCCCCGCCCTTACGCGATTTGTTTTATTGGTTGCTGTCTCTTAAAGATTATACTCCACCGTCACATCCTTCTTCTGGCGATAGGACCAAGCTTTGATCTCGTCTTCGCGCAGTTCGGGGTCTTCCTCCAGCTTGATGTAAATAATGTGCTTGAGCATCAACTGGCGCAGGCGCGATTTCTTTTCGGAGTGCAGGGCTTTGGCGACTTCCGGGTGGACCGTCAGTTTCACGCGGGGTTCGTGAGTGGCGTGGCGGAAGCGGCTGATCCAGCGTTCGCACTTGGTGATGACCGTTTCCAGCGAAGGCACCATGCCCATACCCCGGCAGGTGGGGCATGGTTCATTGAAGGTGAACAGCAGGGCGGGACGTAACCGTTGGCGGGTCATTTCCAAAATGCCGAACGGACTGATGGTCGTCAGATCGGTCTTGGCGCGATCGCGGCGCAGATGCTTCTTCATCTCCTCATAAAGTTTGCGGCGATTGCGCTCTTCGATCAAATCAATGAAGTCAATGACGATCAGGCCGCCGATGTCGCGCAGACGCAATTGCCGGGCGACTTCCCGCGCCGCCCGCAGGTTGATCTTCAGCGAATTCTCTTCGTGATCCTTGCGCCCCATAAACCGCCCGGAGTTCACGTCAATAACCACCATAGCTTCGGTGTGATCAATGACGATGTAGCCGCCGCCATCCAGGTTCACTTTGCGGCTGATAATGTTCTCGATCTTCTGTTCGATGTTGTAGTGGTCGAAAATCGGTTCCTTGGAACTGTAGAACTGCAAAGCGCCCAGGATTTGGGGGGCGGTTTCCTGCAGGTAGCGTTGGATTTCCTTGTAGAGCAGCTTGGAATCCGTCACCAGGCAACTGATGTCCGGCGTGCACAGGTCCCGCACTACGGAAAAGGCCATGGATAGATCCCGGTAGACCAAGGCCGGAGCTTTGACTTCACGGATTTTTTTCTCCAGCACTTTCCACTGATCCAGCAGATTCTGCAGGTCGTTCTGGAAATCTTCGGTTTCACGCTCTTCGGATACTGTACGGATGATCAGACCAAAGCCTTTGGGACGCATTTGCCGGGCGATGGTGCGCAGCCGGCGGCGTTCTTCAGGATCGGTAATGCGGCGCGAGATGCCGGCGTCGTTCTGTCCCGGAATCAACACCAGGAAGCGCCCCGGCAACGACACTTGCGAGGTAACTCTGGGCCCCTTGCTGCCGATTGGTTCCTTGATGACCTGGACGATGATCTCCTGACCGTTTTTCAAAGGGGCGCGCGTTATGGAACGTGTACCATCCTGATTGATGATTTCCATTTCCACGACGGGCACGGGCACGCCGCCTTCGGTGCGGCCTACATCGGCCACGTCGCTAAAGTGCAGGAAGGCGTCGGTTTCGCCGCCTATGTTGACGAAAGCCGCCTGCATACCGGGCACGACTTTGCGCACGACCCCCTTGTAGATGTTTCCCAGCGTGCGCTCATTCTGCGGGCGTTCGACGAACAGTTCAACCAGTTCGCTCTCTTCCAGCATGGCGATGCGGGTTTCCGAGGGGCCGGAATTAATGATGATTTCTTTTTTCATGAGACTTTCATAATATTTCCCCCGAGGTGGGCAGCGGCAGTTTGTCCTCCTCTATTCTTTTTTCCCCATCAAGGGGTGCAGGGGAGTTATGTTCAGCGCCGCTGCGAATGTAATTGTCTGTAGGTGAATAAAGCTGCTCGTCCACGTTCCACCATTGGCCGATTCTTTCGGTATGCCAACGGGCGAGCAGCGCTTCGGGTGCAGCCCCGGTCAGCGTCCCCAAAATGTCGCTGACTTTGGGCATCGGTCCGCCGGAAGACTTCAGGCCGACCAGGAGCGCACCATCTTCCTTTTGTTCCAGTTTCCAGATGGCGGGCCGAGCGTCAAAGGGAACCACCTTGCCGGGAGTAGTGCGCGTCATGGGAATTTCGGGTGAATCCAGGAATTTCGAGATGGCGGCGCAGAGATCCCACCTGCCCTCTTTTTGATCTCCCTCATCTCCCCTTTTTAAGGGGGGTGACTCTTCATTAGGGGTGGCGCAATAGAGGAAAGTATCCAGCGCTCCGAGGCTCAAGTTGCCCTGGGGCAAGACGATAACCTCAAGCACTGTAAATCCCGGAGGGAGAGCTCCCTGCAGGCAATTCAACTTCCCAACATCCCATACTTCCACTAATCCGAAGTCAAGATACTCTGCGCTCGAAGTCATGCCCACTGCCAGAGGCGGCGAGGCTACCAGGCGCAAATGTGGGCGCATCCCGGCGGTGAATTCCAGGCGCACACCAAGCCGCCTTAACGCTCGCTCCATGACTCCTAAGACATCCAGATGAGCAACAAACTGAGCCGGGGAGGTGCGGCTGTAGATCAAGCGATAGCGGTGAAATTGTTGAGACTCAACCGCTATCTCCGAAGTTGACATTCCAGCGGAAACTGGAATCCAGGGCTGTTTTAGCCTCTCCGGAGACTCTGGATCCCAGCTTTCGCTGGGATGACTCTGGATTTGGGGATGACCGAAGATCTTTGAATAACGAGGGGTTTCCGGGCAGGGGAGGTCCGGGCGTTCTTGCAGTCCGCACAGTTGACAGCGATCCTGGCGGCAATCGGCGGTGTAATGACCTTGCCGTGCCGCCGTCATCTCTTCTCCTAGAAACTCGTCGCTGACTCCGGCCTGAATATGACTCCAGGGCAGGATCTCGACATCGGGGATTAGTCGCGATCCTTGTGAAGTTTCCAGACCGGATTGCGCGAAGGATTCTTTCCAGCGCCGGGCGGAAAAACCATCCGTCCAAGCGTCGAATAAACCTCCAGCACGATAGCTGGCCTCAATGGCCTCTGCAGTGCGGCGGTCGCCGCGAGCGATGGCGGCTTCAATAGAAGAGACATCCAGGTTACGGATTTCCAGGCGCACTGAGTGCACTCTTCCCAAACCTCGTTTCAATATGCCGACGCGCCGGTTCAGATCTTCCATTGAGGCTTGACCCTGCCGTTCAAAAGGAGTATGCGGCTTGGGGGTAAAGGGCGAGATGGAGACATTCAGGTTACGCCCGCCGAACCGCCGGCTCGAGTCCACCACTTTTTTCACCAGATCCACCAGCGCCCAGACATCCTCATCAGTTTCGGTGGGAAGGCCTATCATGAAGTAGAGTTTTACCGACTTCCACTGCCGCTCGAAGGCCGTTTGCACCGCTTGCAACAGATCTTCATCTGCCACCTCTTTGTTGATCACAGCACGCAGCCGAGGGGTGGCGGCTTCGGGAGCCAGCGTCAACCCGGTGCGCGACCCGGCGGCGGCGCGGTCGGCAATAGCCGGAGTGAATCGGTCCGGACGCAACGACGGAAAGGATAGGGATACCTGACGGCCTTTCAACACCGGATCCAGTGCAACGAGCAACTCCTCTAAGCAACTGTAATCTGCTGCGGAGAGGGATAACAGCGACACTTCCGAATACCCGGTAGCTTCCAATCCCGTTCCGATTTCGTCTACTATGTCGGCGGGAGAACGTTCGCGCACCGGGCGGTTGATCATCCCCGACCCGCAGAAACGGCAGCCGCGACTGCAACCTCGCGCGATCTCCACGACTAGACGATTGTGAGTGGCTTCTACCGTAGACACGAGCGGTTTAGAAGGGTAAAATTCCGGTAAAAGCTGCGGCGTGATGCGCATCGGCACCGTTTCGGGTAGGGAGGCATCGAGGCGCTCTAAGCCCAGGTAGCGTCCATCCTCCGAGTAGCGCGGTCGGTAATAACCCGGTAGATAAACGCCTGAAATGTCACCCAGGGCGCGCACTTTATCACGCCGGGAAGCGCCGCGGGATTTCAGCGCTTTCAGCGTTTCCAGGATTTCCGGCAGGGTAGATTCACCATCACCGATGGCAATGGCGTCGAAGAAGGGGGCGTAGGGTTCTGGGTGCAGAGACAGCGGACCGCCTCCCAGGATTATAGGGTCGCTTTCACATCTCTGCTCTGAACGTAGGGGAATGCCGCCTAATTCCAACAAACCCAATATATTGGTGCAATGCAGTTCATATTGCAGATTGATGCCGAGTAGATCGAGTTCGCTAAGGGGAGTGTGAGTTTCCAGGGTGAAGAGAGGCAGGCCAATTTTACGCATGCGGCTGACAGCATCGAACCAAGGCATGAAGACACGCTCGCAGGAAACACCTTCAACCTGCTGAGCGCGATGCAGCAGAATTCGCAGCCCCAGATAGGACATCCCCAGGTCATAGAGATCCGGGAATGCTAAGGCCACGCGAAGTAAATTCCCAGCAGGAGATAGATCAGAGGTTTGCGGCCGTGGCGGGAGGTTAAGTTCACCACCCGTATAACGGTCGGGTTTTCTGACGAAGGGGTAAAAAGTCCGTTCTAAGTTCTTAAAATCCAGAGGCATCTAACATCAGGATAGGTAGGCGAAAAAGGCGCGATACCGATCCTCTAATTCCTCAGCTCCAGATTGGACAAGAAAGTTGAAGATGGCGTCTCCGTGCTTTCGGGAGATGGAGCCTCGAACGCGGGCGCCGCTGGCTCCGATCACAGAGAGCGACAGCGGAGACGGATCCGGGCACAAATCCATGGCCACTTCAGGCTTGAGGTTATGCATTCGATCTAAGAGCGTTCGTCGGGGGAACCGCCCCAAGACAAGATCCTGTTTGTGGAAGGGGTGCACTTTCAGTTTGGGAGTAGTGACTGTGACCCAGTGACGGAAATCATAAGGCACCAACAGATGAATTCGGGCGCCTTTCAAGTTCTCCATCAGTTCCATAATGAAGGGCAGTACCTTATCGAAAGCGTAGGCTTCCACAGGCATAACCAGCAGCCAGTCTTTCGGCTCGCGAAAGAGCCGAATAAAATCCAGAGGGGAATCCGGGATCGTTCTCAACCGTCGCCCAATCATCCAAGCGACGAGTCGCGTCCAACCGTTCCGCGGTTTATTCTTCTTTTGTGTCTGAGGATCCATAGGTTTGCCTCAGCACCTCAATCCAACCGGAATCATCCAAAGTCTGTTTTAGACGCTGCCTTCAACGGGACGGGTGCGTCTTACGATACGAATTTTGCCGATCCGTTTACCGCTAAGTTCTTCGATGACAAAATGGAGATCGCCATAGTCCAACGTTTCCTTGGGGCGAGGCAACCGGCCTGTCTGCGAGAAGATGAACCCCCCCAGGGTATCGTAATCTTCTTCCTGCGGGATCAATTCGCCGCCCAGAATCTCGTTCAATTCATAGATATTGATACGAGCGTCGGCAATCATCGTAGAGTCATCCACGGGAACTACCAACGGCGTCTCGCGATCATATTCGTCCTGGATTTCCCCCACGATTTCTTCCAGGACGTCTTCCAAGGTAACCAATCCGGCGGTTCCGCCATATTCATCCACTACGATGGCCATGTGGA
>JAGVQJ010000017.1 GCA_020051775.1 Calditrichota bacterium
AATTTTATACTCTTAACCGGGATATGAGCATAGCCGGCCTCCCCATTTTTGCATTCCAGTGACAAACGACACACGGCCTGGAAACCGCGCGCTGCCGAGAGTCGTATAGTCCCCGTGTTTCCCGCCGGCTTTAGGATGATGCGCGGTTTCCGACAGAGGATGAAGGAAAGTTTATAATCGAGTTCATGATCCTGAATCGTGGTCCGCAACACGGCTGAGAAGGTTTTCGGGATGTCTCCGAGGTACTCAAGATTCGCGAAGATTTCCATACTTGCGCCGGGGTGCACAATTAAGTTTTGAATCCCCCGGGCCACAATCTTTCCTTCCCTGTTATCACTCTGCAAATCGATGATGCGCCAATCCAGAGAGCCAGAGTTGTGGAGCATGAGGGGCCCAAACCTTTTCTCGCCCTTTAGGAATTCATCCAAGTACAAGTAGGAGGGATTTGCAACCACGTAAAATGACAGACCGCAATCCTGGCAATACAGGTGGTCATCATCGGCTTCAAATCCACAAAAATGGCACTTCATCGCTGGGACTCCCGGGGATTATTTCGGAACCAGATACAGCACATGATCAAGCTGGATCGCCAGATTGACTCCGGAAATGACGTCATTCTTTATGCCTCCGACGCAGACTCCCACGACGGCGCGCTGCTTCATGGAAATTAACGGCCCGCCGCTGTCACCGGGATTGATGGTGGCATCGGTAGTGATCAATTCTTGTGTGTGCTTGAAACCCTTGACATGCCCGGCACTGTGCTGTATTTCCGTCGCACTGATCTGATAGCCTAACGCCGTCACTTCTTCGCCGGCTTGCAGTTTATTGACGTCACCGCAGGGTAATACCAGATCTTGTGGCTGGGAAGTGACGCGGATGGCCGCTATGTCATCCGAAGTTTCATTCGTGTTACCGCGATAAATGACGGTGCCGGTGCAAGCCTCCCGCTTGAGAGCAGGGTCAAAATGAATAGTGACCTGGTTGTCATTACCCACAACATGGCGGGCGGTAATAATCATGGTTGGAGAATATAACCAACCCGATCCCTGGCCGGTGGAGGTGACGAGACGCACAACCCCAAACCGCCATTTCTCCGAGATGGGGCCGTCTTTTTTCACAACCGCTGTGCGCCCTAACGAATCCGCGGCCGTAACCGGAAAGAGGGAATTGATCACGTCTGGAAAAAATTGAGTCAATACCAGCAGCAGGCATAGAGCCACGAAACCCACGGCCGCCAGAATCAGTAGCCGTTTGACAATAATTTCGATGCGGCGCATTGATTTCAGGTATTTCCGGGCCGGTGATAACATCGGTTTATGGCGCAGTATCATGATAAACCTCGCGTTAACTTATCGGATTATATCCGGTATGCTCAGGGGGCCGCATTCTGGGAAAGAAATTGAGCCATGCCCGGCAGGGTTGTATAGATAAAATTCCGATGTGCATCTATTCTCGTTTGGTGATCCATAGTCGTGATGCCGCGCGCCGGCCAGCTTTTTCTGGCGCTTTCCTCAAGTTCAGCGAGGGCTTTGGACTGCGCAGCGTTCTGAAGCGCCTGGCATTGGGAGTTAACAGCTCTTAAAATCGCCTTCACATGAGGATAATTCGTTACCAGGCTCAGGCTTTGAACGGCCTTATCCAGGATCTTGTCATTCAGCTCTTCATCCGCTTCTAAGTGCCCGATATCGAAGTGCGGGAATGGCGCTTCCGTAGACACCAAATGTAACTCTTTATTGTTGACAAGGGCAATGGCGGTACATTCCAGGCTGCGCGTGCGACCCTGTATCATTTGGCCTCTCCAGGAAAAGCCGTAATCCAGGAAAAATTCGCGCAATTGTTTCAGATTGGGTTTCAATTCCTGCGTGAATTTCTTCCACTGTATCCAATTTTCCTGCCAGAGGAACGTGATGGTCCTCTGCTCGGCGTGATTGGCAACCATTTCATCGAAGGCCTTTTTTCCCATTTCCCAAAGTTGCAGCTTTTCTGGATCGAAACGGGAGCATTCATTGTAAAAGAGGATGACCTCCGGTTCGATAGCCATAGGAATCGGTTTGTTGTTATGATCACTGTTGGAGCGATGTCCTGATCGCTTTTTGATATCTTGGTAATTCGATGAGTGGGTAATGATGAAATTACAGAAGCCTTTATCAGCTTCGCGGTCATCCAAAGGCGCTAACCCGATGTCTTTCAAATGCACTCCTGGTTTGGTGGAAAGCTCAAAGGAATGCTGAAGTTGCGTTTCGTTGACTGCGTCTGAATTGATGCGAATCTCGCGATTTCTCTCCAGAATCTGACTGATAATAAGGCGCTCAATGTCGCGGTTTGCCCCTGTTTGACCCATGAGAACCGCCTTTTTCTTTTCTGTAGGGATATCGGCGAAATTGACCGCTTTAGCGAAAGCCTCCACTTCTTCGGTGATTTGCTGGATCTGAGTGAATCTCTGACCCTTCCGGTCAACATACCGCAGAGTTTCGCCGCGGTGAGAATCTAATATCACCGTATGGTCTTTGAAGCTCTGTTCGGCCTCGTTCTTCCAGTCTTCTACGGTTTGTGGCCAGGATTTTGTCTGCGAACCCACCGCAGAACCGGTATCCAAAGCATTTTTGCCCTGTAGGAAATTCCCGAAACGTTGCAGGATCATTTCGCCGGCGGCTTCCACAATCGCTTTGTAGAAAATGAATTGGAAAGTATCCCGCTGTTTTTCACGTTTTAAGAACAAATGATGCCATTTGAGCTTTCGGAGTTCGTCCTTCAGCGCTTCGTTCCCCACGGCTCCATAAGCTCTCATCCAGAATTCGGCGGTATCTCTGGAGGCCTCCATCATGCCCTGCACATAGCCACAGAGGTAAGGTACGGTTTCGCATTCGTCGGCAATTTTTCCGATTCTTCCCCAAGCATCGGCTGTGATCCGGTTAATGAGTTCACTTTGGAAATTTCCGGTTTTGAAATCCCCCTTCCACCTCTCCATCAGCTGGAATATCTCATCAGCGGATTTGCTCCCATTCATGTACTGATTAAGCTGGCTATTGCTATCTCCAACTTTATCGCCTACCCATAGACTCCAATGCCCTTTGCCGTCCGTGCTTACCAAATCCTTGATATGGTTGATAAAGTGTGTCTCTATGATTTCTTCAAAATCAGAAAAACCGCGAGTTTTGGCTGCATTGACGCTCTCATCCGTGGCTTGCAGCCGCGCCTCGAAGTATTCTGCGCATTTTTTCAGCGCCGCCAGACGTACAAGTTGATATTTCGGGTATACCAGCCCGCATAGGTTGAAGCTCCAGAGATTATGCTTGACAGGGCTGCTGTCTATTTGGTCCGGGGCATCGGCGCGCTGCGGAGAAGCGGCCGCCTCCATGCCGATAATATCCAAGAAAATTCGATAGGCAACCTTATCGTAAGCCTCAGCCAGCGTCGTAGCGCTGGTCGGCTCCAATAGATACAAGCAGTCGAAAGTTTTTTTATGGCGGTTCCCGCTGAAATCAATTACTCCCATTCCCGGCCAATTATAACGATAACCAAGTTTACTGTCATTATAGTATTTCCACTCATTCAACGCGCTATATACGCCCGCCATCATCATGCGATTCTTGTCGCCGATCCCGCCCTTGGGAGGTGGAACCAGGAAAATGCCGATAATTTTCATATCAGGCCGTTCATGTTTATGAACCATATACGCCAGGTCTAGGAAATTACCGGAACAAGTCCCGCCGCCTAAAGTGCCAACGATATAACAGACGGTGCTCTCCCGGTCGAAAGTAAAGCGGCCGTCCTTAGAATCCCCAACGGTCAAGTATCGCGCTAATACTTGATTGTTTTCGTCGGGATTAACGTCTTCCATTTTGGCTTTGCCGTAAACACTCTCCCAATTCAACCAAAGGGCCATTCTACCACGTGGTCTCACTCCCCCGGCGCCGTCCTGAAAGCTCCCCAGCACGTCCAGTTCGTACTTTTCGTACAATTCATCGAACCACTCAAACCGCGTGGGACCGTTCAGATAAGCGTGCAAGGTTCTGGGAATGGATTTAACGCCTTCCGGGATAAACAGGTCTGAGCGATACTCCTTGGGGATATTCTCGGCGCGATTTTTCTCCGTCTCGACGATCTGCACTTGGACGGCTTTAAGTTTGCTTACATCATCGTAGACAATCGTATAAAGTAATTCGATGACTCGCCGGGCAATCTCTAACCCGGAAGAACCGCTGGCGATAATTTTGCTCGGTCGCAACATGGTGTATCTCCTTACTCGCTGGGATTCGTAATCAACGAACAAGATCGCAGGTATTTCCGGCCTTACAAAGGCCGAATACTGCCAATGGCCATCCTTTTATCCAGATCTTTAACCACTGCATTAACCACCATGAAATTCGCTAAACTGATCAGCAACATCAGCAAACCGGCCACCAGGTAGATCCAATTGGCGCTCAGCAATTCCCGATAACCGTAAAACCAGGACACCAACAGCAGGGCGATGAGGAGCATGGCGGTGGCCAGCGAGGAAAACATCCACACCAGCGTGACTGTCATGTGGCCGCCGAATCTTTCCAGACTCTTGAAAACGCGGATCAGGATGATGGTCGCGAGCACGAAGCAGAGCACTCCGATCAAGCCCACCATAGACCACTGCTGCACGGTGGGAATTTCAATCAAAGATTTGAGAATATCCACAGCTAACCTCCCTTAATCGGTAGAGATTATTTCCGGCCTATATAACGTTTCGCCACAGCGTAAATCACGTACCCGGCGATGATCGCGACGATGAGATATAACAAAAATTTCAGGAGTGGATTTTTAGTGTCTCCCCCATTGGTTTCCGTGTTTATCAGACTCGAGGAATCTACCAAAGTCTCCTCCGCCGGAGGTTGGACTTCCACAAATCCCACCGGGGCTACCCGATAAATCTTGATCTGCAGAGGCGCCTCCTGCGAGGCGGATCCTTCCCTCCGGTAGCAGATAGCGTATTTCAGTTCAGTGGTGTAATCGCTCTCGAACTTGATCTCGTACTGCTGCACATGGGCCGCCCATTTACCTCCCTGGTCATGAGCAAAATCCGAAATGATGATGAAATACCAGGGTGGTTCAAGGTTGCGGTCTTCCAACAATTTCGCCGCCTGGTATTTACCCAGGTTGAGGTAGGTCCAGCCACCGCGGAAATTTCCCGGTATGGCTTGTGGTAAGGCGGCAGTGAGAATGCGGCGTACCTCGCCGGTAACATTCCCTGTTATGCGATCAACTAAATGGGTATAAAGACTCGACACATCATCACTGCGGGGCTCTGAGAACCGGATGGTAGCGATGGAGTTTCCGGCCTCGACCAGCGATTGCGAGCTCATCTCCTTCCTTTCCAGAGTCCACATAGACGTTTCGGAAATATCGCCATCAAGAATTAGATCGGAGACTGCCTTATTGGCATGTTGGATCGCCTGCATGTCTCGCACCGATCCGGAGACGTCGTAGATGATCGCAACATGATCAGCCATGACTGTCCCGGTACACGACAAGATCAGGATGACGACCAATCCAAGGCAGCAAAAACTCCGCGCTGTACGCATGGAAGACCTCCAGTATCAGGAAGGTGACTGACCGGTGATTATGATCATTTTATCTTTAAAGGCCCAGCAGGCAGTGTGATTATTCTTGCAGACGGGTGGGGTTATCGGATCGCCGGCGCCGGGCAACTCTACAGCGCTAAGGATGACCGCTCCATGCGGATGCAACCGGATACTGAAAAGGTGCCAGAAGTCATTCCCTTCGAGTTGGCCCGGTATCAGCCATCCCTGCAACGTGGGCATGGCGAAGCAGGCTGAAGCCCAGGAGACCATTTGGTTGTCATGCCGGACAGAAGGCAAAGGAGTAGCGCTGGGGGTTTGAGTATCAATCAGCACGAGTTGACCGGGTTCTCCGGTTCTGGTTATGCCTTGGTTCAGAATCGGGTGGCAGCGGGGCGGGTACTGTAAATGAGCGGATCCTCCCGCGGGCGGATATTCACCCACTACAACCAGGCTTTCATGAGGTCGGCGCAATAAATACAGGATAATTCTGCCTGCTGCCCCCGGTCCCCGATGCGTAGTCTCAAACAACAATCCCTGCCGGCATTGCGTCGGTGGACCGCAGGAGTCAAAACTGTCGCTTTTCATCAGGTCGCGAGACGATAGTTCCACATCCGGCGCCAGGTCCGGGTTCAACCAAATGCTCTTCAGCGACCCTTGAATCAAGCGTCCGTTTTTAGTGAGAATGTCCACATGCCCGGACGAATCCAAGAGAGGACTGTTGAATGAATCATTTTCCCCCAATTTTAAGGGGATAAAATGATAGCGCCAACGCTCTTCCCATTCCCCCAAATGGGGATTCTGCAACAGACACAAGTCTTGCACCAGACAGAGGTTATCCTGGAAAAGAAAGAGGGCGATGCGCAGAGGCGTTTTTCGGTTTTCATCGGGTTCGATGAGGAGTCCTTGGGGGGAAACCAGCGGGAGTGGGCTGGTATCCCGGGATTTTACCGGGGGAAGAGGGTTAATGCGAGGATCAGAAGCAACAATCAACGGCTCGTCCAATGCGCTGTAAGAGCTGAAGGCAGAGTTACCGTGAAAGGCCAGCAATTGCCGCGGGGCGGCCAAATAGAGGAAAGGGCGGACATGTATCGGTCCAAACCCGGCGGGTTCGGATAGATCGCCATGGCTGGGGATCAGAAATCGGCGCGCGGCGCGGGTGAAATCCGAGTCTTCAAAATTATGGACAGCCAGATAGTGAGGGTTTTGTCCGGTTTGATGCTCAATGGAAATGTAAAAACCGTCATTGGCAAGGGGAAAACACCGCGCCGACGGTTCCCAAGAATCCAGGAAATTGTGGAAGGTAAGCGCAGAGGGGAGATCATTTATTTCAACACTAAGACATTGAGCTGAGGTCGAAGCGTAATACTGACTCGAACGCGTCGAATTAGGCAGGTAAATCCCATCGAAAGGATGAAAACTTGCATTGTACGTCGGATAAAAGGACATTACACCTCCTACAACCAATGGTTTGACTTTCTATGGTCAATTGAAAGCGTGCCTGCATGAAGCATTATCGAGGTGCGAAAAAAGTGATGATGCAATACGAGTACGACTGAAGCAGTGTATTAATAAGGATCAACAGCCGATCGTGGAGTTCGATCGGCTCACTTAAGGGGGAATCAAGCACGTCCTATAATGTAGTTAATGGGCTACACATTGTCAAGTGGTCTATTATCTTTTTTTTAAAAAGGAGTCACATTGTAGCGTAATCCGCAAGCCCCCGGTTTGGGATAAGGCATCCCAGCATGGAGTAAGCTTGACTCGGTATCGTTCGGCGAACTCGAGATTATCACCGGGTCCCCGGGAACCAATTTGAGTTTCCAGATGGCGGATTCTCTTGAATGTGGAATGATCATGATAATAGGAGATTATGTCAATTAATAACGTCGTGCCAATGTAGAAACCAAGATATTGCTGGTTGATCCGCTTGCCCCGCGCGTCTACATCGCGCCATCGCCGACCCTCAGCACCCCGATCATATCCGGCCGAGAAATAACTAGCGATCATCGCGACTTTGATTGTGTTCATTACCCGCATGTGAAGAGGTGAATTCTTGGCGAAAATCAGATATAACGGTATAATCCCACCACCGTCGCAAATGATTAAGAAAACTGTACCATTGAAATATCTCAAATCTTCCGCAGAAGTACTCATGAACTCTTTATAAGTGCTGTCAAGATAAAAGATAGACCAGGGATGGTTGGTGTAATACTCGTTTAATTCAGACTTTAGAACGGAAGTGCTGCGCAAATCGTTTTTCCCCGTTGGCGGTGATAAAGTCCTGCCCCCCTGTGTCGGAATCGGCGATTTCTTGCCGCCGGCTTCCATGTTGCTCTTCGCTTTGAATGAACCAGATCCTTTTTGCAGGGGCAGATTCAGCGCCAGTGCTTCGTCTGCTTTAATTTGAATTGTCTGTGTCACCGATTGATATCCTTTTTTCCAGAGACGCAGTTCATGTTCGCCGGCAGGCAGGCTATCCACGCTGCAAGGCGTCACGTTCACCGAATCATCGTCAATAAAAACACTGGCGCCAGGAGGAGTGCTGGCAATGGAAAGTCGAGCAAATCCGGGTTTCGCTACTTGAGGGATTGGGTCAGTTACTTTTTGGGCAATTTCTAAATCGCTCTCTTCCAGAACCACAGATATGCCCGTCAAATCCCCTAGCGTCAACAAACTGATCCCCTCCCCGGTATTGGAACCTTGGCCGCTGGTCCGGGCGGCGGCCAGCGTGATTCTCTTATTCCTTTCATAATCTAAGGAAACATACTTTTCCTGTAAGATGTATCCCGGCGCTCTAACGTTAAGATATGCGGTGCCCTTGGCCAAATAAACCCAGTATCCACCGTTAGTTGGCACTACCTTGAGCAGCGGAACCGGCTGCGCCTCAAACCGTAACACCGGCACCGCCGAACGAACGTCTACGATGGTGGCCGGTGTCTTATATTGTGCTAAATAATTGGGTTGGTACTCACTATCCTGCGCTAGAACCAGGCTGGGAACTAGGATTACCGCGCCCAGCAGAAAGCGTTTGCCCATTTTCCGTCTGCATTTTAGCATGTCAATCCCATCTCTCCTAAAGATAAAATGAGATCCCGCTGAACAATCCGATCACACTCCCGTTTGTGTACCCGGCCTGGTCTATATTGTTTTCTGATCCTCCTCGAGACCGATCCGCGTTAAAATTCACGCCGAATTTCCACGCCCAGGAGGGGCAGACGAATACAGCGATGCCGCCATATAATGACAGGGATTCGGTCTGAGTAAGGGTGTTGATATAATTATCCGGATCATAATTTATTTTTCGGAACAGGTATGTGGTTCCGATGAAGACTTTTGAGGAGCTGCGGTTGTTGAAATAAATTTCTATCGTTGGACCGATGCCCAGGTTATGCCTTCTGTATGAGTTCTCTACTTTCTCCTGCTCGTAGTCAACCGTTCCTCCGAGCAACAGACCGTTCAACGCAAAGATTCCCACCGTTCCTGAGCCCTTCATGAACTTGCGGTGGTATTCATAATCATCTTCGTATTTATCTGCCATATTGTCCAAATAGTATTTCCCACTGACTTCGATCGAACCCCGGTTGATCTTGGCGGCGCGATTATACCGGGTGCCCCAGGCGCCGGCGTTGTAGTTGGACATACGCGGGAAGATAAAAGCTCCCATTTCCAATCCGAAAGACAATCCACTTGAGGTGTATTGGGAATATGCGCCTTCCGGTTCGCTGGTGTTGCGAAACCGCCAGCGGTAGGAGACATTAGGTTTAATCGCCATGGCTGGATTGACAAAAATAGCCAGGCCTAAGGCCACTTTCGCCTTCATGTAATGATTGTTATGGCTATAATCGGAGTACCCGAATTCACCGGATTTCTGACGCCTGTAATCCCAATGAAACTGACCACTGACATCAACATATGGCGACAATGTTTGTATACCCGATCTCCGGAAATAATATGAAGTTACGAGACCGGCATCCAAACCTCCGCTGCTGTATTCATAGCCCTTTACATCCTCGTGTTGCCAATCCAAGACCATCCCAAAAGCGAGGTTTTTAACGTAAAATTTCTTCCATTTCAGAGAGGCGCTCCAATGATTCCAGTTTTTATCGTTCACCTGATACAACGAATCGCCATAACTCTGGAAACCGAAGGCCCAATCAATCTCCCAGGAGCCTCTGTTGCCGGCCCAATTGAGGTTTGCAGGGGGTAAAAGCAGATAAACCGGCGTGAGATTGCCGGAACGCACCTGGACGATGGTCTCTTGGGCTTCGTAACCCTTCAATTTTGCCTGAACTAAATAGTCGCCATCTTCCAGCTCTTCCAACTTTAGCCCAGATAGGCCTTGGTACTTTTTACTCACGTAAATTCTGGCTCCAGTTGGTTCCGTAGTCACGATCAAACCACCGCGCCGGCTTAAGGCGAGGATCACTTCTTCACTTACTCCATGCCGGACATTCACAACGAATCGCTTGGCGGGGTAACCCTCCAGTTTAGCTTCCAGGATATAACTGCCGGTAGGGAACTCCCGCAGTGTTTGTGGGGCTAATCCCAGGCTGCGGTTGTTCAAGATGAGTTCTGCGCCGTTCGGATCCGAGGAAATGACCAGAGTGCCCTTCTTACGAATTAATGTGGGGTTCACGGTGGCGGTTTTACCTTTTTCCACCGCCATAATTTCGCTGTAATCTTCGTATAAACTGTCTCGAATCTGAACGCGGTGCATACCGGCGCCAACCGGCAAAGTCATGGGCGTAACCCCGACCGTCAACTCCTCTTCATCAATATAGATGGATTTGCCGAGCGGTTCCGACAACACCAATAGGGTGCCCAAATCAACCTGTAAGTTAATATCCAACCGCGTCTCTTTCCCGTCTTCAACGATCAACGCCGTTTCGATGGCTGTATACAAACTGTGACTGACGCGCACATTGTACCGGCCGGCGACTACCGTGTCCTTAAGGACGGGCGTCACACCCCACGATTCATGGCCGTCTACGAAAACTTCCGCTCCGGGAGGTTCTGAGGTAATCTTAACCTTGCCGAAAGCCGAGGGCAAGGGGAGCATCAGACTCAAATCTTTCCCCGGCTCAATGATGATGATGCGCTCGAGATCCCGGTTGGGCGGGCGATGCAATTTTAATTGGTACGCTCCCGCCGCCTGCCGCTCGATGGTAAGCGGAGTGTTCCCCATCAGCACACCATTCAGATAGACTTCTGCGCCGGGTGGAACGCTGGAAATGGTTAATTTAGCAGAATCGGATTGCGCCGCAGGAGCCGTCTCGAACTGCGCCTCTTGTGCCAAACCCAGACGCAACGAGACCAGCATGAAGATTAGAGGGGTTAGAATTCGCATAGAATCCCTTCTTCATAGTGCAGGGGGTGGGAGATAAATAAAGGTAAATTAGGATGTTACAGGTAAGCTGATACTAATCGTGAGAAGCGCTACAAGTAGTCGAGCAAAATCGTTTTAAGTCTCTGCCAGCTCTGCGCCAGAATGGATGCGGGGAGAATTTAGTGAGAAAAACAGAAAATGTCAAGGGATTTCATTTCATATTTTTGTATTATCCAATGAGTAAATGATTCCAAATATTACAAGAAAATGAATATCCGCCATTATTTCTTGGCTTCCCCAGCGGCATGGCTCGTGCAGGCGACCTCACACGGGAAGAATTCAGAGAATCGTGGTGCTCCAAACTCATTAGATCATATTACCATCATCAACAGACTGCTTTGACGTGATTTTCATCACAAATGTCTGGATTTTTCCTCATTTTATTATTAAATATTCTTTACACCAGCGCTTCAACTTTTGAGGCGCCTTAAGCGCGGATCTCGCCAAGCTGTCTTCCTCACGCTGCCAACACTCAACATCTCACCATAAACCATCACGGAGGCTGCCATGAAGAGATTTTTATCGCTCCTGCTCATCACCCTGCTTTTAATCGCTTGGACAACAGTCGGCGTCGAGGCTCGAAACGCCTCCCCGCGAGTGCTCCCCCTGGAACGATCCACTCCGTTGTTCGATCTGCCTTTCAATCCCGCCCATCTGATGGTCAAATTCCATCCCTGGACTTCTACTCAGCAGCGGCTGGCTGCCCTGGATGATGTCGGTGGGTGGGTGGAATGGGATTACGGAGACATCGGCTGGCTGCTGGTGCGCTACGATATGGGCATCAGCTACGACGAGATGAAAAGCTACTGCGACGCTCGCGACGTGGACAATATCAAACGGCTGTTGTCGGTAGCGCGCCAAACCGCCGAAGAGAAATTGGCTTTGCTGAAAGCCAATCCCCTGGTGGCCAATGTGGATTTCGATTGGTACGTCCAGCTTTACGATCTCGATTATATCCCCAATGACCCTTACTTTGTAGATAATGATCATGTCGCCGGAGTTACCACGCCACAACAGTGGACCAGTTTCGATATTCAACTCCCGGCGGCCTGGGACGTGACTCAGGGTTCCACCAACGTGATTGTGGCCATCATTGATACCGGCACAGACACCGACCATCCCGACCTCTCCGACAACATCGCCCGCTTCCCCGGCGGCGCCGTCAAAGGGCATGATTTCGTCGGCGGCAAGAACGGCACCATTCTGGAAATCTTCCTGCCCGTGCAGCAGGACAACAATCCCGACGTCCATTGGAACGATGGCGTGGACGACGGCTGGGGGTTGCCTGATCCTTCTGCCGGTGATGGTAACGACGTCTTCGGCCTGCCGTCGAACGATTGTGACCTGGGCGTCTTCCACGGAAGCTGGACGGCGTCCTGCGCCTCCGCCGCCACGGACAATTCGCGCGGTACCGCCGGAGCCGGTTTCAACGTCAAGATCATGCCGGTGCGCTGTATGGCGCCGGAAGGCAACCTGGTGGAATCCATCTTCGCCAGCGTTTCGGTGCTGACCATGGGCGTCAACTGGGCCCGCGACAACGGCGCAGATATCATCAGCATGTCCTTGGGTATGCCCGCCGGATTGGGCGAACCAGCCGGTTTCCATGATGCCATCATCAGCGCCTACAATAGCGGGATCGCCGTTTTCGCCGCTTCCGGCAACAGCGGAAATTTTGAAGTCAACTGGCCGGGAGGCTATAACGAAGTCTTCGCTGTGGGCAGCTTCAGCCAAGCCCACAATCGCGCCGATTTCTCCACCTACGGCGATTATATGGACGCCCTGGCTGGAGGCGGTCAGATCGTTGGTTCGAACCTTAGCACCGCCGAATGGATCTGGGGATCTTACGTTGCCAGCGTCTGCGATATGAACAACGGCGGACCCGAAGCCGGGTCGCACGGTTACGTGGCGGCTTTAGGGACTTCCGCAGCCTGCCCGCAAGCCGCCGGTGTGGCCGCGCTGGTACTCTCGGAAGCGCCCAACTTGCAGCCCCTGACGCTTTACAACGTCCTGCGCCAAAGCTGTCTGGACGTGGAAGCTCCTGGCTGGGACGTCGAGGCCGGTTGGGGAATCCTCCAGGCGCGCAACGCGTTGAACTTGATCAATGATCCGATCGGACTGACCGTGACGCTGACTCCCTCAGGTTCCACCGTCATTCCTCCCGGCGGTGGGAATCTAACTTACCAGGTGCAGCTCCACAATGGTTCCACTCAGTTGCGCATCGTGGATTTCTGGACCAACGTCACTCTGCCCAACGGCCAGACCTCGACCACGCTCTACCAGCGTTTCGCGATCACCTTGCAGCCCAACCAGACCTTGACGCGCAACCTGAACCAGGTCATCCCCGGTTCAGCTCCGCCCGGCAGCTATGTGATGCACGGCTATGCCGGTTTCTGGCAGGGCGTGGTCAAAGCGCAGGGACAATTCAACTTCTCGAAATCGGGAGCAGATTTGGCTGGATCTTACGGTGACTGGGCCTGTACGGGCTGGGATGGAGAAGTTGCGGAATTCGGAGGAACGCGCTCCGTGGTGTCCGAAATCCAACTGCAGGGAGCAAATCCCAACCCCTTCAATCCCTCTACAGCTCTCAGCTACAAGCTGCAAGCTGCAAGCCATGTCAGCTTGAACGTTTACGATACTGCCGGGAGGTTGGTGACAACGCTGGTGAACGGCTGGAGAGAGGTTGGAACCCATGAAGTCACTTTCGATGGGTCGGGGCTGGCCTCGGGCATGTACCTGTACGCTCTGACGGCGGGTGGAAATACAATATCAGGGAAGATGGTGCTGATGAAGTAATGCAAAATGAAAAATGCAAAGTGAAAAATGGAATCCGCCGCAAGGCGGATTTTTTATCAGCCGCGGCTATCCTATCGAGGACAAATGCGATTGTGACAACAATAATATTCTATTGTTTTCTGCGATTTCACTTGACAATTCCGTGAAAGTGTGTTAAATTGGAAGCGACAGCTTGATCCGCAACCAGCCGAAAGGAACCCGCCGTGAAAAGTATCTGCACATTTGTTCTGGTCGTTCTGGGAGTGTTTGCTTTTAGTCTGATCTCGATTCCCTCGCATGCCATTGTCCAGCAGCAATGGGTTAACTGCATAGCCACTCCCTATCATTCCGCGAACCGCCCCTATGGGATTGGGTCGGATTCCCTGGACAATGTCTATATTTGCGGGGATAGATGGCGAGCGGGCGGACAAGATTTCTATTTTTCAAAGTTCAATTCCGAAGGCGAATTGATCTGGACGACGCAGCTTGAAATCACCGGAAACATCAGTGATTACCCGCCCTGCATGACAGTAGACCGGGCTGGTAACACCTATTTGGGCGCTAATTGTGATCCCGGCGCCGGCAGTTTGGACTTTCTAATAGTGAAAGTAAATCCCTCCGGACAGGTGGTTTGGACAGCCACCTACAATAGCCCCACCAGTAACACTGACTACATAGCCGCTATTGCCCTGGATACGCAGGACAACTTATACGTGCTTGGAGGATCTCGCGTTCAAAACGGCTCTTGTGACTGGATTACCATCAAATACAATACTGATGGAGTTCAACAATGGATGGCGCGTTCGCCAAGCAGCTACTTCAGTGATAGTCCCTTCCAGATCGCCGTGGACGCTGAAGGCAATTCCTGTATTACCGGCAAATGTAATCTCCGTTGTCGGACAGTGAAGTACAACTCACAGGGTGTAGAAGAATGGACAGCGGTTTATGATCCGGGTGTGTCCAGTTATGGCCGGGATCTGGCTCTGGATCTTCAAGGCAACGTTTACGTAACTGGAATCCTCTACCCTGTCAGCCTCAATTCGGACGCCTTCACGATTAAATACGATCCGTTTGGGGTCCAGCAATGGATCGCGATTTTCGGCGGCACGCCGTATTATGAATGGCCCCTAAACCTCGAGACCGATCCGGAGGATAATGTCATCGTCGAGATCACCCGCCAGGATTCCATGAAAACCATGAAGTACGATTCCAACGGTCTCCTGCTCTGGACTCGGGACAACGGTTTCAGCACCGCCCATCTCAAAGATGCGCTGGTCTTAGATCCCGAAGGCAACATTTATGTGACGGGATCACCGCGATATGACTTCCTGACAACCGCCTGCGCTACGTACAAATACAACCCTTCCGGCGATCTGCTGTGGGTCGCATGTTATGATACCAGTTGCTGGGTGGAAGCCACTGAACATATCGCCCTGAGTGAATCGGGGAATGTCATGGTCACCGGCTGGTGGTGCTGGCCGGATTATTTATTTTCCGAACTCCAACCGCTCATTATCAACTACAGCCAGCCCGACGGAGATTTCGATGCGTTCATGGTTCCCACGGTATCCCCGGTCGTCATCCCCGCCCAGGGTGGAAGTTTCAATTATAACTTGCAAACCTTCAACATCGTCCAGAACAACTTGGCGACCGATTTCTGGGGGAAGGTGATCTACCCACCCCCCTTGATCATGATACAAACTCTCGGACCGGTCACTCTCGCCCTTCCCCTGGACAGTGCCTCCTTCCTGCGCACCCAGCGCGTCCCCGGCAATTGCCCAGCGGGAATTTATCAATACATTCTCTACGCCGGTGACTTCCCCGGAATCATCTGGGCGACGGATACGATCCTGGTAACCAAGCTGTCCACCGGCAACGGACCTTTGGTGGAAGGTTGGGAGAATTCGGAGGGTAATCCTAACTCATCTACGATTGAAATTCATCCTTCATCCTTCATCCTTCATCCTTGCGTTCCCAACCCCTTCAATCCCTCTACAGCTCTCAGCTACAAGCTTCAAGCTGCAAGCCATGTCAGCTTGAAAGTTTACGATACTGCCGGGAGGTTGGTGACAACGCTGGTGAACGGCTGGAGAGAGGTTGGAACCCATGAAGTCACTTTCGATGGGTCGGGGCTGGCATCAGGGATTTACCTTTACACCCTGACCACCGAGCACCATGAAGTCACGGGTAAGATGGTTTTACTGAAATAGTCCAAAGCAACTCCGATTATAAGTTGAGGCTGTCCTAAAAAGGCCTGGGACAGCCTCTTTATTTTCTCAAAATGGCCCATTTAGAGTCAAAGTTAAATTATCATTGTTGTAATAATTTATCTTGACAAGTTCCCCAAAGTATATTATATTATACCGTCTGCTTGATCTGCGACCAGATGAAAGGTACCCGCAATGAATTCGCTTTATTCCCCTCTCACCGCCGCGTTCACGCCTAAACTCGTTAATAAAAGCACACTTTTAGCTTTCATCATTGGGCAACTGTCTGCTGAAAGCAGAACTCTGCCTTCATCTTAGCCCAAACAACTTGCCGGAGGAGACTATGAAACCGCTAAGAAACCTCATCTTCATCAGCACCATTCTGTTGGGCGCTATTACCCCTGCTGATGCTCAATTTATGTGGGACCACTCTGGCGTACCCGCTCGCGAGGATTACCGTTTGAATTGGTCCGGTTCCGCGGTCCGGAATGGCGCCGGTGACACCTACGTTGCCTGGCATGATTCCCGAAACGATATCCCCAGCGTCTACTGTCAGAAGTACGATGCCCAAGGACAGAGTTTATGGTCCGCTGATGTAGAGGTGGTTCATTCGCCCGCAGTCCAGATGGTCACACGCCCCACTTCGGACAATGGCCTGGTGGTCGCCTGGGGGACTTATTCCCCTGGGTCGCCCAGCCTGATCTATGCGCAGAAAATTGACGCCGACGGAAATCTCTTATGGCCCGCTGGCGGAATCCTCATCGGTCAGTATATCTTCGGCCCCGGAGAGGACGGTTCCTACAGCCTTTTCGATCTGGTCGCCGACCTTTCCGGCGGCGTCTTCGTCTTGTGGAACAGCGACGTTCCCAGTTCGAGCCTTCTCGCCAAGCACCTGCTGGCGGACGGCAGCCTGGCTCCCGGCTGGGATATCCACGGCACCTTGATTAAAAGCGAGGCCTACTCCCTCCAACAGGGTCAATCCTGTGCCGATGGAGAGGGCGGTTTCATCGTTGCCTGGCGGCAGAATAACCTGCCTCGCCATCAATTTTTGTATGCTCAGCGCTTTGACGGATCGGCCAACCGGATGTGGGGAGATCATGGTTTGCAACTCTGCTCTTCCTGCACGTATGCTCCAGCGGTTACTCCCGACAATGCGGGCGGAGCTTTCTTCGCCTGGCCTGACCGGCGTACATCCGACGTAGACCTGTTTATGCAACGGGTGGATCACGATGGCAACGTTTTATGGACAGCAAATGGATTGCCCCTGCTGCAATTCCCTTCTCTGCAAAACGAAGTCCAGCTTGTCCCGGATGGCTCCGGAGGATTCCTGGCCGCCTGGGATGACCATCGCTTCGAACAGAGCTATGAATATGGTTATTACTATCAGCGTGTCAACGGATCGGGAGTTTTGCAATGGACTCCGTCGGGATATCAACTCAATGTTGACGAAGGTTACACCTGGGATCTCCAGATCACTCCTGATGGTGTGGGTGGCTTGTTCGCATCTTGGAGCCGGTCCACATATTACGCCCCCAATTATTGGCAGGACTCTTACGCTCAGCATGTTTTAGCGACCGGAATGCTGGCCTGGCAATCGCCGGGGGGGCTATTGCTGCGCGGCGGCAGTTATAAGGAGATTTACTCCACTATTCCCGTCAACGTCGGTAGCGGTCAAGCCCTCTTTTACTGGCATGAAATCCGTGATAATCACATAGGAATTTATGAACAGAAGATCAATGCCGCAGGACAAATGCAATTCCCCCCAACCGGCCAAACGGTAGTCGAAGCCCTCGCCGGAGATTGGGAATACGTCCGGCTTACGGCTATGAGCTCTGATCGGTTTTTAAGCGTCTGGGCTGATGACCGCTACAGCTTTCAGCCGGGTAAATTGGTCTACTATCAAATCCATGACAACCTGGGCAATGCGCTACTCCCGACGGAGGGGATTCCGATATGTTTCCAAACCCAATTCCAGCAGGATTTCCCTGAAGTCACCGCCACTTCTGATGGTGGCGCGGTGATCTCCTGGGCTGTGGGTGAATGGACCGATGTTAAAACGCAGAAAATCAACAGCCAGGGAGTCGCGTTATGGGATCCGGCGGGTATTCCCATAACGGTCGGCCCCAATCTCTACCCCAACGATCAGCGCCTCTGTTCTGACGGAGCCGGAGGAGTCTATATAGCCTTCAGAGGTGGAGATATGTCCTTAAACCTTCAGCACCTGGACGCCAATGGGAATCGGCTCTTGGGTAATACGGGAGCACCACTCACCCCATTCACTACCTCTTGGTCGGACTACTTATTGCTGCCGGATGGCGCAGGCGGCGCCATTGTGGTCGGCCAGATAAACATTAATGATGATTGGCCTATTTTGGCCAGCAGAATCCTGCCGAGCGGAGTCATCGCCTGGACGGATACGGTTTACTACGCCTCTGATGATCCCTACTACCCCATCGCCATTCCCACCCAGAATGGCGGCGCCATTGTTGCCTGGGAAGATATGCGCAATGGCGATTTGGCTGACATTTACGCTCAGAAATTCGACAACAGCGGCAACATGCTGTGGGCTCAGAATGGCGTCCCGGTCATTACCGGTCCGGAAAATGATGAGCATGCCAATATTGTCGAAGATGATGAGGGCTACCTCTACTTCGGCTGCCTCAAGAACGATGACATTTTCTGCCAGCGGTTGAATCCCCAGGGCGAGAGAATGTTCCTTTCTCAAGGGATTCCTGTAGGCCTCTCACCCGAGGCACAGTCGGGCCCACGACTGGTCGCAGACACCCAAGGCGGCGCCATCTTCACTTGGGATACGGATGCGAGGTATTCCAACGGCCCCGTGTACGCCACCCACTTGAATGCCAGTGGGGAAATCGCCCACCCAGCCTGGGCTGTGAACGGGAATCCGATCGCTCCGTTCCCGGGGAGCCAGTACGTTCGCAGCATCGTCGCCGACGGTTCAGGCGGCGCTGTCATTAGCTTAGACCACAGCGATCGCGGTCTGTATCTTCAACGGGTAAACGATAGCCAAATCACCGGCCTCGAGCCGCTGGAATTCACCGCCCCGAATGCGATTTCGCTAACCAAACTCTCTCCCAACCCTTTCAACGCAACAACAGTTCTCAGTTACGAGTTACGAGTTGCGAGTCACGTTACTCTGAAAGTCTATGATACTGCCGGGCGGTTGGTGGTGGCGTTAGCTGATGGCTGGAGAGAAGCTGGAACGCACGAGGTCACTTTCAACGGATCGAACCTGGCCTCGGGAATTTACCTGAACACTTTGACTACCGGACAGAACAGCATCACAGGGAAAATGGTGTTATTGAAATAATTGCAGCCATAAAATCATTGCGGAGGAGTCATGGAACTGCTAAAACGAGTGTTGTTCATCGCTGGGCTTGCTCTGGTATTCTCGCAAGCCTCCGCTCAGTTATTATGGGGACCTAGCGGCATCCCCTTGCGACACGATTTGAGCATCGAATGGTATCCCCAGACCACGGTAAACAGCCAGGGAGAAGTCTATCTGGCCTGGTTGGACTCTCGCGGAGATTATCCCACGGTTTACTGCCAGAAGTTCAATGCCGAAGGTGAACGATTATGGGCGCATGACTTGCAGTTGTACCACTGCACTACCGATTTACTGGTCGGCTGCATTAACTTGATCGTCCTAAATACGACTTCGGATGATGGTGTCGTAGTCGCCTGGGGATATAATCCCAGTAGCGAGTATGGCATTATCAGAACCCAAAAAATCAATACCTTCGGTGTTATCCAATGGCAACCGGAGGGCGTAATTGTGGGTAAATATAGCTACTCCTGGTGCGATGGCGATGATGAGATCACCAGAGGCTCCTACTCCTGTTTCAATTTAGCGGCGGATACCTCCGGTGGAATTTTCATCATCTGGACCGGGCAGACTCATTCCAATCTGTATGGCGTGCTGGCTCAGCACTTGCTGGCGGACGGCAGCGTGGCGCCCGGCTGGGATGAATATGGGACGTTCGTCAAGCGCAGCGCCGGGTTTATCAATAATCAATCTTATCGTAAAAGTGTGTGCGAAGATGGCGAGGGTGGATTCATCCTATCCTGGGAAAAATTCCTTACCTACCCGCAAGTTGCCGTCTATGCTCAACGCGTGGATGGCGATGGCAACCCCCTGTGGGGTTCACAGGGACTGCTCATTTATAACTGGGGAAATCAAGCCAGTGTCTGCAGCGATGGCGCCGGCGGAGCCTACCTTGTTTATGAGACGGGCGTTTACCTCTATGCGCAACGAGTCAATCCCCAGGGAATTACGCAATGGCCCTCCCCGGGGATACCCGTGACTCAAGGGACCTTCCCCACACCACAATTTCTCCCTCAGGTCGTTCCAGATGGTTCCGGAGGTTTTTTAACCGCTTGGATAGCAGGCAGCTACTCCAGCTATGACCTCTATTGTCAGCGGGTTTCGCCACAAGGCGGTTTGCTGTGGCATCCGGGGGGTGTTATCATTTCCAATGCCGCCGGAACTCAGGATCAATTGCAGATGGTTGGCGACGGCGAGGGCGGGTTGTTTGCCACCTGGGAACATGTCTCGGATATTTACGCCCAGCATATAACCACTGCTGGTCAGGCTACCTGGCAAGCTAACGGTATTGCCGTCCGAGGTGGCGCTGAGAAGTTAGCTTACCAACCCAGCCTGGTTCGCACGGACGGTTCTAATATCCTCTATGCCTGGTATGAACGACGCAACGATGACCATGGGATTTACTTGCAAAAAACCAATGCGATGGGTCAACTTCAATTCCAACCCAGTGGATTGACCGTGAGGGAAGATTTGTATGGGGGATTTGAAAATGTGAGAATACTGGCCATGCCCGACGGCCACACCCTGAGCGCCTGGACGGACTCCCGCAATACTCTCATCACCGGCGACCTGATCTGCTACCAGCTTCACGATGCTCTGGGCAGTCCCTTGTTGCCCCAGAACGGAATCCCCATCTGCCCTCAAACAGACGATGATCAGGATTTCGCCGCTATGGCGGTAACCTCGGATGGCGGAGCCGTCATCACCTGGCAGGATTACCGCGATCTGACCAGTCCTAATATCTATGCCCAGAAGATTGGCGAACAGGGCCAGCCGCTTTGGCCTCAAGAGGGAGTGCGATTGACCGAAAGCATCATGCCTTCACAGTACGATCAATCCGCTTGCTCGGATGGCGCGGGAGGCGCCTACGTCTTCTGGCGTCGGAACAATGACCTTTACATCCAACGCTTGGATCAGATGGGACTCCGGTTGTTCGGCTTCAACGGTTTGCAGCTAACTTCCACACCGTCGATAGAAACCCCAACTGCTGTTTTCTCTGATGGAGAGGGCGGAGCTTTGGCTCTATATAAGGATGGTTCGCCGATGGGATTATTCGCCAAAAGGGTATTGCCCGACGCAACCGTAGCCTGGACGGTAACGGTTGCCGCTGGTGTCGGCAACGTAAACAATTGCGCGATCCCTGGCGTTGGTGGAGGCATGTTCGTGCTTTGGGCTGCTGGTACGAATATGTATGCACAGAAACTGGACAATTCCGGCAACCTCCTCTGGAGTCCGGGGGGTGCACTCGTGACGTCTTCCAACTCTATCGCTCAAGAACCTTCGATGGTGCAAGATGCTGAAGGCTGTCTCTATGTTACCTGGACGCGAGGTTACGGAGACATCCTGTGTCAACGATTGGACGCCACAGGGACCCAGCTGTTCCCACTTGGAGGGATATGCGTCAGTTCCCACACGGGTGAGCAGAGAAATCCGCAGATAGCTGCTGATGGAAACGGCGGAGCATTCATTGACTGGTATGAATTCCCCCTCCAGTTTACTGCCGAATTCACTTTGAAAATGTCGCATCTGGATTCCCAGGGTCAGCTCGCCGACCCCTACTGGATGCCGGGTGGAAATGAATTCTCTCAGATCCGCGGTGAACAACTCATCGCCGGCATGATTTCCGATGGATCCGGCGGCGCTGTCGCCACCTTCATGGATATCCGAGGATTTTGCGCACAACGCGTGAATGACAACCTTTCTGCAGACGATGCGGTGAGAGTCTCGGATGTCGCACCCGAAACACTCTGGTTGCGAAACA
>JAGVQJ010000009.1 GCA_020051775.1 Calditrichota bacterium
ATTTTGAGAACCATTTCCCTCGTCCAAGGATAAATAGTTCGTCGTGATGAGTCTCCATTGAGCATTTGCTGGTGTACCAATGTTCTCATAAAAGTATACATCTCCTGGACTTATTATATTAGGCGACTCCTGTTTCAGCCCTACAAACAGGTCATAGTCTCCATCCCCCTCAACATCGGCAAACTCGGGAGCGGCAAACGCATCAACATCTATGTTGTTGTAATAATCGGTCATGTAAGTGAAGTTGTAGTTCAAGGAATCGCCAATATTGCGGTAAAACCACAGTCGGCCATTTTCGTCGCCAACGAACAAATCTTTATCCCCATCGGCGTCAATGTCCACAAAACAGGGATTGGAGTCATAGCCTACATCTATGTTCAACCAGTTGTTAGACACCAAACTGAAGTTGTACAATTGGGCTGTGCCTATATTACGGTAAAATGCGATTTTGCCGTAATAATCACCTATAAAAAGGTCATAATCTCCGTCGTGATCAATATCCCATAAAGCCAATTTGCTAAAACCTGATACTTCTAGATTCTGAAGGGAATCCGTAACAAATTGAAGTATGGGATTTTGAGCATCACCCGCGTTACGCCAGAAGTGGACCATGCCGTTAAAATCTCCACTGAGCAGATCAAAATCTCCATCCCCATCCAAATCACAAAAAACCGGTGAGGTTCGTCCACCAAAGGATCCCCCAAATAGATTCACTCCGGCGAATTGATTTGTGATTAGTTTATAATTTGGGACGCTGATTGTGCCGATATTCTGATAAAAGCTAATAAAACCCAAATAATTTCCCATAAAATAGTCCAATTCGCCATCAGCGTCAATGTCGCAGAATTCAGGGTAAGATTGGGTTACTCCGCCGGAAAACGGTGCCCAAGGTCGCCACCCGTTAATCTCCACCGGAATGGTATCAAATTCCTGACGGAAATGGAATTCCTGTGCCCAACAAAGGGCGGGAAATAAGACGATTATCATCAGCCATTTCATGGTAGTCTCCTCAGAATCCCCCCTGCTCCCCTTTGGAAGGGGGGGATTTGTCGGGGCACGGCATGCCGTGCCCCGACGCTTATTGGAGGTCAGACATTCTTGTCTGACAGGCAGGAATGCCTGTCCTCCTTTTTACTTCAGCAGCAGCAATTTACCCACACTCTGGTATTTGCCTTCACGTTCCAGCCCTTCCCCGGTCACGCGATAGAAGTAAATTCCGTCAGTCAGTTTCGTGGCATCCCAGCGGATCGCTTGAGAACCGGCGGTGCAAGTGGTCTCGTAGGGTCGTCCCAGGAGTTTGCCGCTGGTGTTGTAGATTTCCAGGATTACCTTCGCCCGTTCCGGCAGGTTGAAACGGACCAGCGTGGTCGAATCAACAGGGTGAGGGAAGCAGCCGGACAGTTCGAGCGAACGGGGCAGGCGGCGCACCCAGGATAAATCCTCCAACGAGCGCCGCGCCAGAAAACCGATTCCGAAGCCTGAATGTTTGGGATAGAGGAGATGATCTTTGCCGGTGCTGTCCGCCGGGGGTGGTTTGATTTTGCACTCGGTGCGGCCTGAGGCGCTGTACCAGATCAGGTCAATGGGATAGCCGGTGAAGTAACCGTCCGGATTCAGAAAGCCGGTGTTGCGATCCTTCTCCCAGGCGGTAATGACGAAGGGAGTGTCCCCCTGATAGGTGGCCGCTCCGACGCAGATTCCGTTACAAAACGCGCCGATTTCATCGCCGATTTCCAGGGGGAGGTTTTCCCGATCCACCGCCTCGACCAAAATGGGATAGGACCACTGGCTGTAGCGATGATGCTTGAAGTGCTTGTTTGGCGATTCCCGGTCTGAACTTTTCCCCGTTGCGCCCGTCCAGGTCGGGACTTCCGGCCAGCCTCGGAACATGAATTGCTTTTCCGGCGGAATCACGAACCCCAGCAGATACCCTTCGCCCGGTTCCAGAAAACCGATCTGATCCACCATCTTATCAGGGCTTTGTTGAGCGGGAAAGTACACCCGGCCTTCATCGGTTTTGACTATTTTCAGGGTATAAGAGGGATAACCCTGGTCGGGGTCGTCCTGCCAGATCAGCCAATGCAGCGGGCCTAAATAACTATACTGCGCCGGATCGCCGGAGGCGACTTTAGGGTGGATTGGGACACTGGCCAGTTTCTCACGGCCATGCGTTCCGTAACCGCAGAAAAACCACCCGATGTTGCTGTTGGCATTGACCCGATCCCATGCAGAAGTGGGAGTGATTTCGAAAGAATCCGTCTGCAACGCGGTTCCGGTCACCGACCACGTCGCGGCATTATCGAGGTAGATATAATAAGCGTAATACGGAAACCATTCTCGCGCTGCAATATCAGGCACTTCCGGGAAACCATGTTGGTTATTCCAGCCGGTGTAAAGCCGCCCGCTGTGACGAAAGAACCATTCCTGTTTCTTATTCAGAACATCGCTAATTTGCAGCATTTGGTATTCACCCGCGCGATCAGGCCAGAGATTCAGCGACACCAAATTCCAGCCGGGATGGAGAGAGATGGTTTGAGTGCGGAGGGTGGTATCTTGCGCCCGGCAGAGAAGGGGCATGAGCAAAATGAGAAACCAGCGGTTCATACGCAAGAATATACAAAAAGAATGCCGCCAAGTCAAGAGAAAAGAACCAGTCAGTAATTATATTATCCACGTAAAATAAATACTCTGCTTATACTTGACTCAGCGTACATTATTCATTATATTAATTGGATTCCTCGGTAGCTCAATCGGCAGAGCGGGTGGCTGTTAATCCGTCAGCTGACGGATTGGGGGATTCGACCTAGAATTGATAAATATATTCCTCGGTAGCTCAATCGGCAGAGCGGGTGGCTGTTAACCACTAGGTTGGGGGTTCGAGTCCCTCCCGGGGAGCATTGCATGGAATCCGGCTTTCCCGCCGGATTTTTCATGAAGCGGAGAAAACGTGCCCGCACTCGCAACTGGCAACTAATTCCTTGCTTCGGCGGTATAATTGTCGTACATTAAAGGTTGTATAACAGCGAGGTTAATGTGGGTATTGGCACAACGGAAATCCTGATCATTGTGGCGGTCATTCTGCTGCTGTTCGGCGGGAGGAAGATCCCGGAACTCATGCGCGGCCTGGGCAAGGGCATGAACGAGTTCAAGAAGGGCTTAAAAGGCGAGGACGACGAACCCACTCGCCCCTCTGAACAGAAGAAGATTGACACGCCCTCTCATTAGGCGGGCGTGATTCCTACCGTCCTCTGGATTACTTCGAGCATGACGGCGTGAATAGGGCGGTTGGCGCCGACCACGTTCCCGCTGCTTAAATACTCCGAATCCCCTTCGAAGCTGGTGAAGACTCCGCCGGCTTCTTCTATGATGAGCGCTCCCGCCGCGATATCCCAGGGCGACAGACGATGTTCCCAGAAACCGTCGAAGACACCTTCGGCTGTCCAGCACAGATCCAGCGCCGCTGATCCGGCGCGTCGAATCCCCGAGCTGCGCATAAATAGCTCTTCGAAAGTGCGCAGGTAGGTTTTCAGTTCCTTTTTGGCGCGGAAAGGAAAACCGGTGGCCAGCAAAGCCTGAGCCATATCGGTTTTCTGTCCGATGTGTATGGGCCTACCGTCTTTCCACGCTCCTTGACCGCGCATGGCGGTCCAAGTCTCGCCTGTCAACGGGTGCATCACAGCGCCGATAACCAGTTCCCCCCACTTTCGACCCGGCAGGCAGCGTTCCAAAGCGATAGATACGCTGAAGATGGGGAATCCCTGCAGGAAGTTAGTCGTGCCGTCCAGTGGGTCCACGATCCACCGCCAGCAACCCGAGCCTTCGCCTTGACCGGTTTCCTCGCCTAAAAATGTTGAATCCGGCAATCCCCGGAGTAAGACCTCGCTGATGGCCGCCTCGCTGCGGCGATCCACCTCGGAGACGTAATCGTTCTGGCCTTTGAGATCCGCCTGTTGGAGATTGATTCGGCCAAATGCCTCGCGAAGAATATCCGCCCCCACTCTGGCGCCCCGCAGGGTTATCTCCAGAAGCTCCCTTAACTTCTTATTGTCATTTGTCATTTGTGGTTTGTCATTTACTTACGCGGTGGTGGAGGTCCGATCATATTCCGTTTGTGCAGGCGGACTCCGCGAGTTCGAAGCACGATAATCAGGATGATTAACAATGAAATCGTGATAACAATATTTGTAGGATGCAAGTACAAACTGGAGGCCTGGAGCATAGCATTCTCTTCCTCCAGGTCCTGCCCTAAAATCTTCCAGACCAGGACACCCTTTTCCATGATCTTGGTGTTTGATCGCATGATGCGTCCAGGTAGATCCACGCGGATGGTAAAGGACTCGTCAGCCACGTCTTCATCCATCGAATGACGGAATTCCAGTAAGTTTTCAACATCCAACAATTGCGCTTGCATCCGGGGATCGGCATTTGGATTCAGATACTGTTCCAGCAACACGTTGGCCTGTGGACTTAAATCGGTCCACCACTCCAAATCCACCATGTCCAAATTATTAGTTGGGGAAAGTGCCTGTTCCAAGCGGGAATGATCGTTGACCAAAGTATCTAAGCGTTGTAAAAGTTCCTCTCGAAGTGTTGAGGATAACGAGATTCTTGCCTCGGATTCAGAGAGCCGCTTGATGATTTCCTGGAATCGCAGGTTATATCGTGCCGAATTCCACAACAACATACCGGCGGCATATTGCTCTTCGAGCCGCGAGCGTTCGGCGGCGCTGAGCAGGGAATCACCACCGTTTTCCAGAACTTTACATTCCGCAGGGATGAATTTCCAACGATCGCCTTCGGTGGCGGTGCGGCGACGCCCCTCGAATACCTGTTCATATTTGTAAATGGTCAGGAAGAATAGGCGAATCATTGACAATTTAACAGGGTGATGTACGAGAAACTCTGCCTGTGCTCCTCGCATAGATCCGAAGTAAGCAGGAAGCGAATCTCTGGCGAAGGTCGCGGCGGCTTCCAGCACATGGGTAGGCTTGCCGGCACTGTCATACTCTACAGAAGTTTTAATTTGAAAGGTAGGACTCTCCGGGTAACTACCCGGCGGATGGTAGATATCGGCGCTATCTCCGCGAATCTGGCAAGTCAAATTGCAGCTTCCGTCGCGATTGAACTTGTAGGTGTGGCGATTTTCAATGCAACCGGAAAATAACAGGAAGAATCCGCAAAGGAGCAGGGCTATATGCAATCGGCCGGCATTGTGCAATTCCATTCCATAACCCATGACAAGACCTCCAAGCGTTGGTTATTCCACCGGAAACCGGGGATGGTTCCGTTGCGTCGGAAATGTGCAATCAGCTCCGGATGATCCTCCTCTTTCCACGCCTCACCGACTTTGGTAAATCCCAATCGCCGATAAAGCCGATAGGCACGCTCATTCACTTGATCAACTTCCAATACGACTTTGTGGGCATTAAGAATTCCCCTGCACCAAGGGAGCACCATCCGAAGCGCTTCCTGGCCATTACCTTTGCCGACTTCGTCTGCGGCAAAACAGACGCCCATTTCCAGGGCTGCAGGATCTCGGGCTATCGGTTTGAGCGAAATATACCCGATCAAATGACCATGTTCGTTTTCGACTCCCAGCCGTAAACGATCGCTCAGGCGCCGGAAGGTGGCTTTATTGATTAGAGGGTTGTGAGGTTGAAAGTTATATTTTGAGAGGTACGGATCGGAAAATTTAGCCCACCCTTGTCGCGTGATTTCATCAGCCAGGCTAAACCGGCGAACTTTCAGCCGGGGACTGGACAGAGGCAATCCGGGTACTTGATCCTTGTCAGATCGGTAGATCCAATTCTTCATCATGCCGAGAATATCCAATGTTCTGATCTTAAAATCGCCATTGAACACAATGTAGGCAAATAATAGGAAAAAAACAAGAGAAAAGGTTCGCGGATGCGAGGACCTCATTACTAGGATTGTTTTTGTCTTGCATTTAAGGAAAAAAACGCTTATATTCCCTCCGGAATCAAAACATCGGGGGGTGTGTTCCATGTTGCAAGCGTCGCGAATCATGAAGACGTCCTATCGAATCGCAATCCTGATCTTTCTCGCCTTGGTCGTTTCCGGATCGGTTCAAGCATCGGTTTTAAGCAATCTTCGCGTCGGGTCAACGGACGAACGAACTCGCTTGGTTTTCGAACTCGAGGCAGCGGTCCCGTACCGGGTTTCCTTCGGCGATTCAGCGCTGGACATCATCTTCACGGCTCTGGACATACCGGAAAAGGCGTTGCAACACGCCGCCGACAGTTCCGGCGGAATGATCAGGTCTCTGAAGTTGAGGAACGAGCGCGGCGAGAGCGTCATCCACCTGGAGATATCCGGCCCGTTCTATCTGCGCTATTTCGATCTGGTCAAGCCCACCCGGGTGGTTGTAGATCTTTATCCCAAACCCGACCGGATCGTACCGGAGGCCTTAACTCAGAAACCACCACCCGCGCCGCAGCCCCACCTTGAACTGGAAAAACCGTCGCTGGAAACACAGCCGCCATTCAGCTCGAAATCTTCCACCTTAAAAGCGCTAAAAGATACCGCCGGCGCTTCCATTCGACCACTTCAGGTAACTCAGAAATCAGGGGTGGTCGCTCAGAAGCAAGATCAAGCGTCAACGCCGCCGGTCAAAGACACTCGAAATCCTTTCCCCTGGTTATACGTAGCTCTGCCGTTAGCAGCGGTAGCGGTTCTGGCGGGATTATCCAGGCTGCGGCGACGCAGGTTGGAACCCCCCCGCAGCTCGGCAGGCCAAGCTACACAATCGGATCTGTTTCGCCAAGTGCTGGATCAAGAACAGGAACGCCAGGCAGAGGAGGAGATAATACCTGTTTCGAGTCTGGAAGAACCGGAGGTTCTCCAACAAACATTGCCTGAAGAACCAAATCAACTGATAGAGCCGGTGGCGGTGGAAGCCATCATGCCAGTCGAATCCGAAATACCGGTGGTTGAAGAACCTACGGAATCCTCACCGCAGCCCGAATTGATTGCGGAACAAATTCCGGCCGAAACCTCACCACCTGAAGCAGCGCCGGCAGTCTTGCTTGTCGCGGAGGAAACTCCGATTCTGGAACCCCCCATCGAGGAACCGGAAGCCAAACCGATTGCTGAAATCATCCCGGTTGAACCGCCCCAACTCGAATCGCCCGATTACGCCATAATCGTTGACGAACCGGAAGCTGAGACGATGGCGGAAGAAACCTACAACGTATCGAATCTGGGTAATCCTCCCCCAGTGGAATTGAGCATGGAGGCGATCAAAGCAGAACTCTCCGACGGTTGGAAATCTGCAACTTCTTTAGAGGCTGCCCGACCTGAATTTAAACCCGAGGAAGGATTCTTAATCTGGCCGGTACATCTGTTGGATGGTGGCCGGATGGGGCGAGTATTGGTGGTGGATGACGATTCCGAGGTGGTCAATCCGGTAGTGGAATTCCTAAAACGGGAGGGATACGACGCTCAGGGGACGACCAGTAGCCGCCATGCTCTGGACGTCTATTGGGAGTGGCGGCCGGACTTGTTAGTCCTGGACGTCATTATGCCTGAACTTTCCGGCGTGGATTTGGTGCAGGAAATCAGGGAAAAAGAGAAACCCCGCAAGGTGATCTTCCTATCCGGGAAATCGGATCGCGACAATGTGACTGCTGCGTTTCACCGGGAACTGAACGACGGCGAGTACGAGTTCTTCCGCAAACCGGTTGAGCTGCGGCAGATCGGCGACCGGGTGAGAGACTTCTTCCGTTCCGCCAGTGACGTTTTGCAGCTCAACGTCCAAGACCAGAAGGCGTTCAATGCGGACATTTCCCGGCTGGGTCCGCACCAGTTGGCGGCGCTGCACGGCTTTGTTTGGGATAAAGTATTCGAGACCTCGGCAGAAATGCTGGGGCGGCGCATAGAACCATTCTTCATCACCGATCGGATGGAACCGGCGCAGAACTACATGCGCCGCATGGGTTGCATGGAACGGGTGGACTATTGCCGAGCCAGCGTTTGCATCATCTCCAACCCCTTGTGCGCTGCCAACCGCCTGCGCGCCGAAGTGGAGGTTATGCGCGCCATCCTGGATGAATTCCGACGGGAATACATGGGGCGTGTGGGTCGCATTCTGAGCGCGGAAGAACCCAAACCTGCCAGGAAGAAGCGCAAGGTGAAAAGTCCAGCGGAGAAGTCGCCCAATATGGAAGCGGTTTCCGCGGAAGTAGATACACTGGTGGCTCCGCCCCCTCGCAAAACCGTGCGCCGAACGGCGACGGCGAAGAAAAAGATAACTGAATCTGAACCGTAATGACAGTATCGAATCCGACTTCAAACGCTTGCCGGAATTACTAACGAAATTGGACGCAAACTGTGAGCAAAGACACGTATCTTCATGCAAATATAATCCTGGCAAAGGACCATAGATAATAAATTGCTATCGCTTCGGAGTTCATCTGTCCCCCAGTAGTCGTATCCCCTTCTCCGGCCAGGCCGTCGGCGTTATCCCGGCGCGGCTGGCTTCCACACGCTTTCCCGGCAAGCCGCTGGCCTTAATTGGCGGCCTCCCCATGATCTGCTGGACCGCCCGGCAGGCTTCCCAGGCGAAATCCCTGCGCGAAGTCATCGTCGCCGCAGAAGATCAGGCCATTGTGGATGAAGTTATCCGGCAGGGCGGCAAGGCCGTCCTGGTGCAGGGTCATTTCAAAGCCGGCAGCGACCGCGTGGCTGCCGCGGTGCGGAATCTGGACGCTCCGGCGGTGGTCAACATCCAGGCTGACGAACCGCTGATCGAACCGGAAGTCATTGACGCCGCCCTGGAACTGCTCGAATCCCGCCCCGAGTTCGGCATCACTACCGCCGTCCGACCCATTCTCTTCACTGAAGAATACCGCGATCCCAACTGCGTGAAGGCGATCTTAGACCAGAAAGATCGCTGTCTCTACTTTTCGCGAGCTTCGATTCCTGCGCTACGCAAGCCGACTGTGGGCTTACCAGTCGGTGTTCCTCTCTGGCGGCATGTGGGATTGTATTGTTTTCGAAGAGAGGCTTTGGATCAATTCCCCGATCTGCCGGTATCATCGCTGGAGGATTTAGAAGGATTAGAGCAGTTGCGCTTTCTTGAGGCGGGTGGCAACATCGGCGCGGTGCGATTGATGGAGGCTATCCCCGGTGTGGACACACCCCAGGATCTTCTGGCTATCGAACGACATATAAACGAACGTGGAATTTCTTATAGACGATTAACATGACAGACAAAACAAAGTACATCTTCATTACCGGCGGAGTGGTATCGTCCCTGGGCAAAGGGATCGCCGCCTCTTCCATCGGCATGTTGTTGAAGTCGCGGGGGCTTTCAGTTACCATCATGAAGTTGGACCCCTATATCAACGTGGATCCCGGCACTATGAGCCCGTACCAACACGGTGAGGTCTTCGTGACGGACGATGGCGCCGAAACGGATCTCGATCTGGGGCACTATGAGCGCTTCATCAACGCCGACATGAAGCAGGTCAACAATGCTACCACCGGCCAGGTCTACTACACGGTGATCGAAAAAGAGCGCCGCGGAGATTATCTGGGCGGCACCGTGCAGGTCATTCCCCATATCACCGATGAGATCAAGGCGCGGGTGCGCAAAGCGGCACAAGCCAATGGCGGGTATGATATCGTCATCGTGGAAATCGGCGGTACGGTAGGCGACATCGAGTCACTGCCGTTCCTGGAAGCCATCCGCCAGTTGGGCTTGGAAGTGGGCAATGAAAACGTCATTTTCATTCACCTCACTCTCGTGCCGTTTATCCACGCCGCCAACGAACTGAAGACGAAACCCACGCAGCATTCGGTCAAGGAACTGCGCGAGATCGGTATCCAGCCGGATATTCTATTGTGTCGCTCGGAACAACCACTGGGGGATAATCTTCGCGCTAAAATCGGCCTGTTCTGCAATGTGAAAGCGGAAGAGGTGATCGAAGCGCTGGATGTACCCTCCATCTATGAAGTCCCAATCATGTTGGAGGCGAATGGTTTAGGGCGTTTGTTGATCGAAAAACTGCGCATTCAGGCCGGCGCCCCCAATCTCGAAGAGTGGAACCGTTTCGTGGAACGGGTCAAGCACCCTTCCCGCGAGGTGCGTATAGGCATTTGCGGTAAGTATGTGGAACTGCGCGATGCTTACAAGTCCATCATCGAAGCTTTCATCCATGCCGGAGCCGTCAACGATGCCCAGGTAAAGCTGGTGTGGCTCTCCGCCGAAGAATTGGAGAAATGCTGTGAAGCGGACCAGATGAAAGATATACATGGATTGCTGGTCCCGGGTGGATTTGGAGAACGAGGCATTGAAGGCAAATTGAACGCCATCCGTTACTCGCGCGAACATGGAATGCCCTTCTTCGGTATATGCCTGGGTTTGCAATGCGCCGTCATTGAATATGCCCGCAGCATCTGCGGTCTGAAGGACGCTAACAGCAAGGAATTCCAGAAGGATACTCCCCATCCGGTGATTGATTATCAACCCGGCCAGAAGGACATCAAACGCATGGGCGGCACGATGCGTCTGGGCGCCTATCCCTGTGACCTCACACCGGACACACTGGCGCATAAAATTTACGCCTCTGATCGTGTCCAGGAACGCCACCGTCACCGGCTGGAGGTCAACAACGAGTACTTGTCGGTTTTGGCACAGAACGGTATGCGTTTTTCGGGCGTGTGCCCGGAAGGAAACCTGGTAGAGATTATCGAATTGCCGAACCATCCCTGGTTTTTAGCCGTGCAGTACCACCCCGAACTTAGATCTCGGGTGGCTCGGCCTCATCCCTTGTTCGTGGATTTCGTGCGTGCTGCTCTTGAGTATGCGGAAGGATCGAAATCGTGAGCGCTGTAAAGATAGCTGATCTCATGGTCGGTCGTGACCATCCGCCGCTTCTGATTGCCGGCCCGTGCGTGATCGAATCACAGGAGCTTTTATTAAAAACTGGAGCGCGAGCGCAGGAACTGGCGCGCCGCTTCGGTTTCTCGTTCGTCCTCAAATCGTCCTACGAAAAAGCCAACCGCACTTCCGGGGAATCTTTTCGCGGACCAGGGCTCGAAGCGGGCTTGGAAATTCTGGCAAAGGCGCGCAAGGCATTGGGAGTCCCCGTGCTGACGGATATACACAGACCGGAACAGGCCGCGCAAACTTCCCAGGCGGTTGATTGCCTGCAGATCCCGGCCTTTCTATGCCGCCAGACGGAATTGATCGAAGCCGCGGCAGCGACCGGCCTGCCCGTGAATGTGAAGAAGGGTCAGTTCATGGCCCCCTGGGGGATGAAACACGCCATTGCCAAAGCCTCGGCTGCCGGTAAAGGTGGGGTTCTATTAACCGAACGCGGCGCCAGTTTCGGATACGGTGACCTGGTCGTGGATATGCGTTCGCTGGTTATCATGGCCGAGATGGGTGTTCCGGTGATCTTCGATGCGACGCATAGCGTGCAAAGACCAGGCGGTGAACATACCGGCGGCGACAATCGCTTCATCGAACCTTTGGCCATAGCTGCGGCTGCTACGGGCACAATTGATGGCGTCTTTATCGAAGTCCACCCCGATCCTACTCAAGCGAAAAGCGACGCCGAATCGCAACTCCCCTTAGACCGATTGGAAAGGCTGCTTGAAAAGCTGCGAAGAATCTTTGAAGCCGCAGGCCGAGGATTCTGACATGAAAAGATTTCTGTTTATGGGCGCCCTAACCATATTACTGACCCGGGGGGCTCCGGCAGAAGATCCTATACTACACAAACTTAATGGTACGATTTATCTCGCCTGCCACCCTGCCTTGATCGTTTTTCCACCCGGGGTCACTACTGTAGAATTCAATTACAACGGAATTAATACTGATTCCCTTCTCGGTCAACCTTTGGATTTGGCGCTGATCACCGCTGGGTTTTCCTACGGAGACTCAACCAGTTTCCCCTACGAACGACCGGATATCGCTGGTTTTACAATCAACCATACGACATTTACCGACTACCTGCTCAGGTGGCGAGTCTCGCGGATTGCATGGATGGGTCCTTGTTCCAGCGATTCAGTCGCCAAGGTTCTAAAAGCATTCGGGAAAAAAGACTCTCCTGCAGACGCCACCAGCCAGGCATTTCGGATCTATTTCCCCGACATTGACCGCACCGAGAATGCTTACTACGGCCTGAACGGCCTTCGAGGGTTGCGCTGGGCCGGTTATAACCGAAAGTACCGTGAACAAATAAAACAATTTGAATTATCGAGGCCCTAAACATTGAATGCTAATCTGCGCAGACTGCGCTTAAAACACGGCCAGGAACGACGAGTTCAAGAAGGATCGTTGTGGGTCTTCTCCAATCAGGTGGAAGACGCCGTTAAGGACTATCATCCGGGCGAAATCGTGCGGGTGACTCTGCGAAATGGCCGTTTCCTGGGTGTCGGCTACATCAATCCGCACTCCCTCATTGCAGTGCGCTTACTGACAAGCGAGGATCAGGAGATTGACGGAGAATTCTTCCGAAATCGTTTCCAACAGGCTCGCGAACTCCGGGAAAAAATTCTGCCTGGCGAAGAGGCTGTACGCGAAATTTTCTCCGAATCCGACGGACTACCGGGATTGATCGTGGATCGCTACGGTGATTTCTTGGTAGTGCAAATCTCCACAGCGGGAATGGAACGATTGCGAGATCTCTTTGTCCCCATCCTGGTGGAAATCTACCAACCGCATGGCATCTTCGAGAGATCCGACGCCGGTGTGCGTAAGCTGGAAAACCTGGAATCGCGATCCGGCGCTATATGGGGCGAAATACCTGAAGGTCCGGTTTGGGTGAAATATTCCGGATTGAACCTGCCCGTAGACGTGCAACGCGGCCAGAAAACCGGGCTGTACCTGGATCAACGCAAAAACTTGGACACGGTTGTATCTATAGGCAAGGATGCGAGAGTGTTGGACGCTTTTAGCTATCTGGGCGCCTGGGGGTTGAAGGCCGCCAAATCGGGCGCTGCGCAGGTGACGTTTTTAGACTCTTCCGGTTGGGCGCTGGAACAAGCGATGGCCGCCGCCCGACGCAATCGCCTCGCGGGCATCTGCAAAACCGTGCAGGCTGATGCTTTCGACGCCTTGAAGCAGATGAAAGCCGGAGGTGAAACTTTCGATCTGGTCATCCTGGACCCGCCCTCATTCATCCGTTCCCGATCGCTCTTTAAGGAAGGGTATAAGGGTTATTACGATTTGAATCATCGCGCGATAGATTTGGTGAAGCCCGGTGGATTTTTGGTCACCTGCTCTTGTTCGCATCACATGGATGAAGTTGCATTCGGGGAACTGCTGCAATCCGTCTTGCGGCGATCCGGCCGAAGAGGCCGGTTGCTGTTCCAGGGTCGCCAGGGACCCGATCATCCCATTCTGCCGGAAATGCCTGAGACCAAATACCTCCACTGCACGGTGTGCCAGGTATCATGATCGCTGCGACTCCTGCCGCCACCAATTCCTCCTCCTCGTACAATTCCAACGATTTGCGAAGAACGATCTTCGCCTGGACTTTACTCATCGCCTTTGTGGCTTTCATTTACGCCACCCTCGGCAGCCTCCCCGCCGCTCGTGATTGGCTGGAATTACACTACGGTAAGGGCATTTTCGCCACCGTAACCTACCTTGGGGCGGGTTTCGGCGTCGCCTGGGTGTTAGCATACTTGATCTTCCGCAAGAAAGAGCGACGACTTGTCCCTTACCTGTCCTTGGTATTCATCGGCTTGTTTCTGCGCCATGCCATGCAAAACTGGATCACCATCCCGGTCGAACAGGTTCATTTTATTGAATATGGTGGGGTGGGGTTCCTTTCGTATCATGCTCTGAAGCATCATCTTCGTGGGTGGGGATTGATCGCAGCAGCATTCCTGTTGTCGTATTTATTCGGAACTATAGATGAAACACTTCAGGGAAATATTCCCGTGCGCGTAGGTGCGCAGCAGGACATGTATTGGAACGGTTTGGCGGCTGCTATGGGGTTGTGGGTGGTGGTAATGAGTCTTAGGCCGGTGCAAATCAAAAGTAAAAGTGGCCATAGAGAAGCGACAGTATCACTCACAATTATAGCCCTATGTTTACCGGTACAGGGATATTTCAACCTCGACGTAGCCCAATTCGGCCATCTAATCAATGATCCTGAACGTCTTGTAACATTCCGGTCGAGGAGTGCGCCGGAAGAGCTGCAAACCTATGACGACAAGCTGGATGATTTCAAGAAGCTATCCGCGCAGCTTGGCCGGGTGCGAATGGTCGAGTTGTTGCCTCAAGTTCACGATCGCACCCATGAAGAAGCGCTGGTGCACATCTTCCGCCGCGGCTACCATAACCGCTTGGGCCATAATTTCATCGTCTTTAAGGAAGACTTGATCATTGACGGTTACTTTCATCAATTCGTAGAAAGTACAATGTTCGACTATCCTCGCGAGAGGTCGTCGCAACTCAGTGAAGCATTGGCCGATACCGCTGCATGGCCCTACGAATCGCCGGTGGCCGAACATTTGATCACGAAATTCTCAAGCGCTCAGATGTGGTTGGTGATCGCAATGCTGGAGGCGGGGATTTTGGCGGCAATTGTGAGGATAAAAAGAAAAATCCCCTCATCCCCCCTACGTAAGAGAGGGCCATGAATCCTTCCCATAAATTCCTATTCTTCTTCCTGATGGCGTTGGCCATGACCGCTTGGGGCGGCTCCTGGGTGTCGGCCAAGATTATTGCCAATGACGCAGCTCCGGAAGTGCTGACCTTCTGGCGTTTCGTCGTGACGGTGGTCTCCTTCTTGCCGGTGCTAGTCTTCTACCGCAAGTCCCTGCGGTTGGACGGGCGGTCGTTCCTACAAACGGCCTTAGGGGCGATGCTGATCGTGGGGTATAATAAGTTCTTCTTCCGAGGGTTGCAGACGGGTTTCGCCGGAGCGGCGGGCGTTCTGGTCACGACCTATAATCCCATCCTGACTTTTCTGCTGGCAATCTACTTCTTCAAACGGCCTCTGCGCCTTTGGGTTATCATCGGGCTGCTCCTGGGCTTGGTCGGCGGGATGATCCAACTTCACGTCTGGTCCTTAAGTCTGGAACAACTGCTGCTCTCCGGCAACCTATTCTTCATCGCGGCTTCCACCTGCTGGGCCTTCCTGACCATCACCACCGAAAAGACCAAGAATCGGCTGCATCCGCTGATTTTCAGCTTCTATACCTACTTGTTCGCCACAGTATTGATCTTCTTTCTGGCGTTGCCCTATGACATCGGGTCCGCTTTAGATCACGGCGCAATGTTCTGGCTGAACGTAATTTACCTGGCCGTCTTCGCCACGACGTTTGCTACGACGGTGTACTTCACCGCTTCGGCGAAGGTGGGATCGAACCGCGCCTCGTCGTTCATCTTCCTGGTGCCATTCAGCGCTGTAACGTTAAGCTGGCTGCTGCTGGGCGAAATCCCCCGCTGGCCGACTCTCCTGGGAGGTGTCGTAGCCATAGCGGCAGTGTGGATGCTGAATACGGGGGGGAAGGACACTACTATTCCTCCCGCACCAACTCCTCCTTCAACTTCGCAAGTTTAGGGGAAAGCGCCGCAGGGTAGATCTCCGGGTCGCGTAGACGCTTTATCTCCTCCGGCAGAGCGGCAACCTGTTCGCGAGCTCGCGCACGGATCTCGCTCAAAGGCGTTGGCGGAATGAGACGCCGACCCTGTTCCACATACTTCAATGCCAGCTCTTCAAAGCGCACCGCTCCCTTCAAATTAACGCTCCGAGAAGGATTTTGTCTATCCACCGCCACGACATCCTTACCGGGCACTGCCGCTTCCCCATTTAATAGCAATAAATCCCCCACAGGATTTCCCTTTTCGTTGAAATATCGCACTACTCTTCGCGGGCCGGGATCGGTCATTTTGGTTGGGTTCGAGGTGAACTTCAGGCGCGGCTGCCAACTTTCGCGGTTGTAAATAGCAACGAGCTTGTAGACACCGGACAGCGAGGGAGCATTGCTGGAAGTGATCAAATTCGTGCCTACTCCCCAACTGTTGATCTTGGCGCCTTGGCGTTTCAGGTCGGCGATCAGGTCTTCGTCCAAGTCGTTGGAAGCCACGATCAACGGATTGTCGAAGCCTGCCTCGGTGATCAGCTTCCAGGCGGCCTTGGACAACCTCGCCAGATCACCGGAATCCAGGCGGATGGCGACGCGTTGTGGATTACCCGCTTCGCGCATTTCGCGGAACACCAAAATAGCATTCGGGACGCCGCTGCCCAGTGTATCGTAGGTGTCCACCAGTAGAATCGGTTTGTCGGGGTACACTTTCACATAGGCGCGGAAGGCTTCGAGTTCAGATGGAAAAGCCATGATCCAACTGTGCGCCATCGTGCCGGCCACCGGGAAACCGAAGGCTTGGGCTGCCAGGGTATTCGATGTCGCCGCGCTGCCGCCGATATAGGCCGCGCGAGAACCTATCAGAGCGCCGTCGGGACCCTGGGCGCGCCGCAGGCCGAACTCTATCACCGGATCACCCTCGGCCACCTGACAGATGCGAGCGGCTTTGGTGGCCACCAGAGTGGGGTAGTTTAGCGCATTCAGCAGAAAGGACTCCAAAAGCTGAGCTTCCCCCAACTGGCCTTCGATGCGTAGCAACGGTTCATGCGGGAAAACCGCCGTTCCTTCGGGGATAGCCCAGACATCGCAGCTCGGCTTGAAACCAACGAGTGAATCCAGGAATTGGTCGGGGAGGACGCCCGTTTGCCGGAGCCAGGCAATATCGTCTGATGTGAAATGGAGGTTTTCGTAGTATTCCAGAAATGCTTCCAATCCGGCGAGAACGGCATAACCATTGTGCGGAGGCAATTTCCGAAAAAAGTACTCGAAACAGACGCGCATCTGACTGATGCCGGTGGCAAAATAGCCGCCCATCATGGTCAATTCGTACCAATCTGTCAGCAGGGCCATGCTCTGGCGGTGAATCCATGAAGTCAGACAAGAGGTCGCTGAACTTCCTGTGCCATTATGCTCAGAATTCATTAACCATTAATTCGGGCAAAGACGCTACCATTTCGCGATACTGAGCAATTTGCGCCCCCTTTTGCTTCATCTCTTGAACTGCTTGGGCGGCGTTACCGAGCGGGTGATCCACGCCCCGCGCGGCATCTTCGATCAGGACAGTCTGAAAACCAGACCTGAGCGCGTCCAACACGGTAAATTTAACGCAATAGTCGGTTGCCAAACCGCAGACGAAGACTCGTTCAACTCCCTCCCGACGAAGTCGCGTTTCCAGATCGGTCCCCTGAAAACCGCTGTAGGCTTCGCGATTCGAGTGAGTTCCCTTGTTGATGACTATGGGATTATCAGGCAAATGTAGATCATCGTGCAGTTCAGCTCCGGGCGTATCTACGAGGCAGTGCGGCGGCCAGGATCCGTCCCGGTATTGGGGATATTCACTGAAACTTACGTGATTTACAGGGTGCCAGTCTCGTGTGAAAAAAGAGTGGTTGAACAGGGGTGTCAACCGGTTGATGACGGGAATGACTTCCAGACCGTCGTTGATGGGCAGAGCGCCGCCGGGTAGAAAATCGTTCTGTACGTCTACAACGATGAGGGCGTCTCTGGCTGGATTTATATGATAAAGCATAGTTGTTCTCCATTGAATGCGAATGAGTTTTGTCTTAAAGGTGGTACGATGTCTGTGAGAGTTCGGATAACGAATTAAGGCCGGAATAGAGGTAACAAGGGGCTTCAACCCCTTGTTCAATAGTGAAAATGATCCTGCGAAACAAACTGAATTCACATCAAGGGGCTAAAGCCCCTTGTTACTCGCGAAAAATATCTCTTGACTTTGACTATTTATTATAGTATATTCAACCTTGTATATAAAAGGTTGTGTATGTCTGTGCCACTTGTCATCCTGGGGTTCCTGCGAGAACGGGAATACCACGGTTATGAGCTGAAAAAAGAAATTCAACGACAGATGGGCAATTGGACCGACATCAAGTTCGGATCAATTTACCACGCGTTGAAGAAATTGGTCGAGCGTGGATCGGTTAAGATCGTGGGCGAGGAACGCCAAAGCGGCCGTCCTGATCGCACCATCTATCGCATCACCCCGAAGGGTCGCGAAGAATTCCTGAAGCTAATCCGTAATTTGGTGAAGCGTTATCAGAGGATCTATCTGGAATTCGACGTAGGATTATATTTCGCCTCCTATCTCCCGGTCCCGGAGTTGCAAGATTTGTTGGCCACGCGCTTAAGGGAAATTCGGGAAGAGCGAAACATGCTCGAGGGAGTCAAGAAATTACCGGCGCATCTCAAATTACCCCACATCAGCGAGCTTATCGTAGATCACTCAATCTTTCATTTGGAAGCTGAGCTCAAGTGGATGGAGATGTGTCTGCAACGCTTGCAAAAAGAAGACTTGTATTCCCCCCCAAAGTACAATCAGAAATAAGGGGATAATATGAATACCTTGTGGAAATTCACTTCAATAAGCGGATGCCTGGCTGTAGGAATCGGATTGCTGACGTCTTGCGGGGGACCTGGGAATAAGTCGGCTGAAGCTCCCACTGACACAGCCAAAGTCGCGCCGGTTAAAGTCCAGGTGGTTCAGCCAGGATCACTGGAAATGACGATTCAAGCGATGGGTGTGCTGCGCTCGCGCCATCAAGCGCCCTTGTCGGCTCAGGTGGGCGGCATGGTTTTGAAGAAATATCACGAGATAGGCGACGTAATCGCTGCTGGTGAGGCAATTCTGGCGCTGGATCCGGAACCGTTTGAGCTCGCTCTACAGCAAGCTCAGGGAGCGTATGCCAGCGCTCAAGCAGCGTTTGAACAAGCTTCGCGTAACTTGCAGCGCTATCAGAAACTGAATGATGACGGCGACGTATCGCAATTTGAATTTGAGAATACCTCTTTGGGCGAGCAGAGTACTCGCGCTGCATTGCAGATGGCCGAATCCGCCCTGAAGATGGCCGAAAGGAATCTCCGTCTAAGCAAGCTGACCAGCCCGGTCAAGGGCCGCTTGGCACAACTGAACGCTCAGATTGGCGAACAGGTAGCGCCTGGTCAACCGTTGGCTACTGTCGTTGATTTGGAGCAGATGGAGATTGAGGTGGGCTTAAGCGAACAGGAAGTTCCGCGCCTGTCTTGCGGGCAGGAAGCCCGCGTGTTCGTGAGCGCTTATTCCGGGCAAACCTTCACCGGAAAGGTTCGCTCCGTAGGCGTGGCCGGTTTGGATGCCGGAAAGACCTTTCCTGTGATCATCACAGTGGATAATGCTTCAGGCTTGCTGCGGCCTGGTATGGCCGCGGTGGCCGATATACTCTATGCCGCACACCAGAACGTTCTCTATATTTCCCGGGAAGCCCTGGTGGCAATAAACACCGACGAGCCGACAATATTCGTCGTTGAAGGCAATAGAGCAGTCCGCCGGAGAGTGTCACTGGGTGACGGGGATGGACGTCAAGTCATCGTGGAAACCGGCTTGCAGTCCGGGGATAAGCTGGTCATCGAAGGCCAGAACGTGCTACGTGATAGTATAAAAATCAAAATTCTGTAAGGCGGAAGGTCCCCCCTACCCCCTCTTTATATGCTAAGTGGGGAAAAAGTAATATCGGAAAGATCCCCCCAACCCCCCTTAATAAGGGGGGGAATAAGGTGATTCGTTATGTCTCCAATACGCTTTTCAGTGCGCAACCCGGTTTTCGCCAACCTGATGATGGTCGCGTTGACGATCCTGGGTGTCATGGCGTTTTTTGATTTGCCTCGTGAACAGATGCCCAAGATCCCCTTCAATTGGGTCTTCATCACGACGGCCTATCCCAACGTACCCGCCGAAGACGTCGAGCAACTCATCACCGTGCCCATCGAAAATGAAATCTCAGGGCTGGATGGCGTAGAGGAAATTAGCTCTATTTCATTTGAAGGCGCCTCCTTTGTGCAGGTCAAGTTCGAACTGGCGGGCAAAAATCAGTTCGACAAATGGATGACGGAATTAAAAACGGAGGTGGATAAAGCGGATCTTCCCGAAGATGCCGAAGATCCCGACGTGGAGGAGTTCGACACGGACGATTTCGTCCCCGTCCTGAGCGTCACACTGTCAGGCGATTTCCCTGAACGTACTTTACATGATTTAAGCGAGCAACTTGAGGATCTCTATACAAACGTTGATGGCGTATCGAGAGTCGCTCTTGCCGGAGTACGCGAACGGCGCATCTGGGTGAACGTCACTCCGGAACAGCTCTACGCTAAAGAGTTGTCGTTAGGGCAAGTATCGGGCGCCATTGCCCTGCACAACCGTAACATGGCCGCCGGAGACCTGAATGTCGGAGCGGAAAAGCTGCTGGTGCGAACCGTAGGCGAATTACACACCGCGGAAGAATTCGGCCATGTGGTCATCCGTTCGGGGCCTCAAGGCCGACAGGTATACCTGCGCGACATCGCTCAAATCGAAGATGGGTGGGAAGAAGAGGCTTCGCGCGCCCGCATGAATGGACAGAAAGCCGTCACGCTGTCGTTGTCCAAAAAATCCAAATCCAGTTCATTGGACGTCATCGCGGAAGTGAAGCGACTCACCGAAAACTTCCGTTCCAAGCTGCCGCAGGGCATGGAGATCACCTACACCAATGACAGCAGCAATATCATCAATGATCTCTTGGGCGATCTAAGCTCAAACGCCTGGATGGGATTCATTCTGGTTATAATTCCGCTCTACCTGTTGCTGGATTGGCGCAGCGCACTGTTTACGAGTCTGTCCATTCCCATTACTTTAGCCATCACCATGCTCTTTTTGAAATATACCGGGAGTTCGTTGAACGGCAGCTCGCTTTTCGGGCTGATCCTGGTGTTGGGAATGGTCGTGGATCAAGCTACCGTAGTGGTGGATAACTCCTACCGATATATCAAAGCTGGATTAGGATCGCGTGAAGCCGCCTTGAAGGGCGCGCTGGAAGTGGCCTGGCCCGTGACCACTTCAGTGCTTACTGTGGTGGCTGCCTTCGTACCGCTCATGCTGCTGCCCGGGATTATCGGGCGGTTTATGCGCATTGTGCCTATAGTGGTATCGTTGGCGCTGGCGGCCAGCTTGTTCCAGGCGTTCTTCATTCTCCCGGCGCAAATAGCCGTATGGTCCAAACCCCAAAAGAAAGTTGCGGCCTGGAAGGATCGTTGGGGCGATAAAATCCTGAGTGTTTATCAAAATCTATTGGAAGTCATGATCCGGCGTCGCAAATTAATCATGCTGTTGATGCCCTTTGTGATCATTGCCTCCCTGGCCATGATTCCTTTAGTCGGTGTGGAGCTATATCGCGATGAAGAAATTAGTCAATTTTTCGTGCGTGTGAAAATGCCGCAGGGCACTTCCCTGGAAGCTACCGATCAAGTCATCCGCCGCATTGAGGAGGAAGCCCGGAAGCTTCCTGCTTCGGAATTGCACGCGGTGGTGGCTACACCGGGTGTTTTCCAGAGCGATGCCGAGTGGTTGTTCACTTCCTCCGTCGGGCAAGTTATCGTGGATCTGAATGAACGCCAAGAACGCAAGTTAGCCATTGACTCGCTCATTAACTTACTGCGTTCGCGCACCCGGGACATTTCCGGCATTCAATCCATTGAATTTGCCAAGGTTAATACAGGACCGCCGGTGGGCAAAGCCGTGGAAGTAAAGGTACAAGGCAAATATTTCGATGATCTCGAAGCCGTGGCAGATGAATTGAAGGCCGAATTGCGCTCCACGGAAGGCGTCTATGACGTTGACGATAATTACATCCCCGGCAAGCGGCAGGTGAAGATCAAGGTGGACCCGGCCAAAGCGGCGCTGTATGGATTGAACGTAACCCAGGTGGCTACTACTGCCTATTCTGCCTTCAATGGGCTTAAGTCCACAGTTTTGCACGACGGCGACGATGAGATTGACGTGATGGTGCGTTTCCCGGAAGGGTACATGGATGACATTCAGTCCGTCCAGGAATTGAAGATCCAATCGCCGCAGGGCGTGTTAGTTCCCTTCCTGAATGTGGCCAGTATCAGCGTAGAAGCCGGCCCAGCAGACATCCGCCGCTTTGAGAAGGAACGGGCTATTACGGTGTCCGCCAATGTTGACAAAGCTAAAGTTTCAGGCGTTCAGATAAACCAGAAACTGATCAATCGCTTTAAAAACATCGGTGACCGCTATCCTGGAGTACGGCTCGTCTTCAAGGGAGAATTCGAGGAATTCGCCAAGGCATTTTCCGGTTTGGCGCAATTGTTTCTGATCGGAGCAGCTCTCATGTTCCTGATTCTGGCGGCGGAATTCCACAGTCTCGTGCAACCTCTCATCATCATGATCGCGATCCCCTTCGGATTTATTGGCGCAGTGGTCGGCTTGATCCTCTCCGGCAATCCTTTCTCAGTTACCACTCTTTACGGTTTCGTGGGATTAGCGGGCGTGGTGGTCAACAACTCCATCGTCATGATCGCCTTCATCAATGACGCGCGCGCTGAAGGGATGGAAAAACATGCTGCAATCATCAACTCCGGATTATTGCGCTTACGGCCAATCTTTCTGACTTCGATCAATACTATTACTGGTGTGCTACCCATCGCCATGGGTTGGGGCGGCTATTCGGAAGTTTGGGGCCCGCTGGCCAATACGTTCTGCTGGGGTCTAAGCGTCTCCACGCTGCTCACTCTATTAATCGTTCCGGCCATTTACAAGTTCGTCGTGGACGACATGGGTGGCTGGTTCCGGCGTAGATTTCATCTGCAAGCATCTTGGGAACAGCAGGCTATTTAACCTGCCCTGTTTCCCCTCGCGCGCCATTTTTTCAAGCCTCTCAAAATAATTGTTGCATTCGCTGTAGGAATGCATTATATTAATTCCCGTATGACTTGATTGCTCGCCTGCCTCATACTGCCACGATGAATCTTGATCGTTACCCCTGAATCTACGCTATTCATCACTATATTGCGCCGGTCCGCAGGCGAAGTTTCTATCCTAACTTGGATTTAACTTCATCTTAATCAAGATATAACACTTGGATACTAAGTTCTATGAACCACTTAAAAATGATACAGATACCACACTCAATCAGCAGGAGGTAACGTATGTCGCTCGCTCGCAGATTTTTTTTCAGCCTGATCATCTTCGGACTACTGGCGCTCGCCGCCGGCGCCGAAGTGGTGATCAATGAGCTTTATTACGACCCCACGGGGACGGATACTGACCACGAATTCATCGAATTGTACAACAATGGCGCTGTGGATGTGGATCTAACCGGCTGGCAGATCCAGTGGGGCGGAACCACATACACCTACGGGACTTACAGTTTCCCCGCAGGAACGATCATTCACGCCGGTGATTATCTGTTAATCGGCGGATCATTAACCTTTACCGATTTCGGCGTAATGCCCGATCTTATCTCCTCATTCAACTTCCAGAATGGCGGCCAAGGGGTCGGCCCCACTGATGCGGTGCGCATCCTCGCCCCGCTCGGTTACCATGATACCAATCTCTACGACACCCCTAACACGAACAATCTGGAAGGCGACGCCGGAAATCCGGCTCTGCCGACCGAACTCTGCATTGACGTGGCTTCCGGTCATTCTCTGGGTCGCATCGCCGCCGGTGTTGACAACAATCTGGCCACCGATTGGCAAGATCAGACTCTTCCTAATCCCGTGCACCAGCAGTGGACGCCCGGCGGCGGAACGACGCTGATTTCCGCCCTCCGCGCCAACGATTCTCTGGGCGTACCCGTGCTGCTCGACTCCTCCGTCGTCATCACCGGTATCGTCACCTGTGCAGCCCAGTTAGGCGCCAGCGGCCCGGCTTGCCTCTATGATAACACCGGCGCCATGGCGGTCTACGACGCCCCGGTGGGTAGTTCTGGAATGGCCATCGGCGACAGCGTGCGTGTCACCGGTTGGGTGGGCTTTTTCAACGGCCTGACGGAAATCGTGGATGAACCTTTAACCGGCTTGCCCGACATCACCATTCAGATACTATCAACAGGTCACACTGTTACGCCTATCGTCGTTACACCCACCGGATTAATTGAGGCTAACGAGTCGCAACTGCTGCGCGTGAACAATGCCGAGTTTATAACCACCGGGTTATTCCCGACTTCAGGAACCCTGCTGGCGCATGTCGGCACAGACACCTTCACCGTTTACGTTGACGCTCAAACCAATCTCCCCGGTACGCCCATCCCGGCAGGACCGTGTGATGTTATCGGCGTCCTAAGCCAGTATGACGCCTCCAGCCCGTACCTGGCAGGTTACCAATTGGTTCCGCGGTTCACCGATGATATCGTCTACGCGGGTGGAGTGGGACCTTCCATCGCCAACACCAGCCCCATCCCTTACTTGCCCGATGTAAATCAATCCGTCGTGATCAATTCCAAGATCTGGGATGACGTGCTGATCACGACCGCTTACGTGCACTACAATCCCGGCACCGGTTACGTCCAGTTGCAGATCTACGATGACGGCCTGCACAACGACGGCGTTGCCGGCGACAGCATCTACGGCAACTCGATTCCCGGATTCGCCGCCAACACTACGGTGCTGTTCTACATCAGCGCGAACGACAACTCCGGAAACACCAGCTTCTCCCCGCCGACCGCTCCGGCAGCCACTTTCAGCTACCAGGTGCACGACTACTCAGTGATTACACCTATCGCCACGGTGGGGCAATTGGATTCACTGGGCTTCCCCGTCAATAATAATGGGCTGTTCACGATGGAAGGGTATGTGAACGCCATCGCTCAATTCGGTACCTCAGGTCCGGCATACATTCAGACCTCGCTCACCGGTGGATTCGGTATCGGGGTGTTCGATCCGGTCATCGCCACCGCTCCCTGGCAGCTCGGCGACCGCGTCAGAGTCACCGGCTGGGTCGGGTTTTACAATGGTTTGACGCAGATTGTAGACGATCCCAACAACGCCACCTACAATCCTGTCATTCAGGTTCTCTCTACTGGCAACACCTTGACTCCGGCCTGGATCAGCGACCTGGATCTGGTGGGTGAATCACAGGAAAGCCAGCTCGTGATCATTAAAGGCGTGCGCTTTACTTCCATCGGCAACTTTGCCGGAAACATGAATTACAATGTCACTTCCGGAGCGGACACCACCGTCGTGCGCATTGACGTGGATACCAACATCCCCGGCACGGCGATTCCTACCGGCCCGGTCAACGTTATCGGCGTCATGTCGCAGTTCGACGCCAGCTCGCCCTATACCAGCGGTTATCAATTGCTGCCGCGTTTCCTGACCGATCTCGTGACGCCGGATCAGTTGGTCATGCTGGCTCCGGATACTCTGCCTATTGTCATCCCGGCGACGGGCGGGTCGTTCACGTACCAGATTGACGTGTACAACAATGGCGCGTCTTCCCTGCCGGTCAACCTCTGGATGCCTCTGGAACTACCCAACGGCAACTACTACCAGATCCTCCCCACTCCGGTATCGGTAACGCTTCCGGCGGGAGCGCACATCATGCGCGTCAAGACGCAGAACATCCCCGGCACGGCGCCCGCAGGAGTCTACTCCTTCCGGTTGATGCTCGGAACGTTCTCCACGAACAACGTCATCTCTTCGGACGCTTTCCCCTTCACCAAGAGCGCTGCCGGTGCGGATGGCATCCTGGTGGGCAACTGGGACGGCGAATGGCTCTCCGATTGGATCACGGTCAATGACAATCCCGAAACCCAGGTTATAGTCGGATTGCAGCCGTTGACCTTTGCTTTAAATCAAAATCACCCGAATCCTTTCAATCCCGCCACGGCGATAAACTACTCGCTGCAGACAGCCGGCCAGGTGAAGTTGTCTGTTTACGATACTGCGGGAAGACTGGTTGCGGAACTGGTCAACGGCTGGCGGGAAGCGGGCACGCACGAAGTGACGTTCAACGGTTCAAACCTAGCTTCAGGCGTCTATCTGTATCGCCTGCAAGCCGGTGATTTCACCGCCATGCACAAGATGGTTTTGGTAAAGTAGTCGCTAGTGGCTGGTTGCTGGTCGCTGGTAAAAACAAGGGGCGCGGTTGCGCCCCTTTGATGTTTTGATCTCCTTATTCCCCCTTTTTAGAGGGGAAACTCTGGAGTGTATGATAGAATTACATCGTTTAGGGGTGCATTTTAGGGTGGCAGAGTGAGGTTCATCAAGGACCCCCCATAATTTTTAATGTTCCAGCCACTCCAGAAGGGCATGCACACTACTGGTGGCCAGCGCAATGCTTGTATCTGCCGCGCCATAATACAGATGGAGTGTATCGCCATCCGGCGCAAGGGTGTAGCCGCAAGGAAACACGACATAGCCCACATCCCCACTCTGCTCGTATAATGCCTCCGGCCCAAAGAACCACTCGTCGCTTCGTTTCAAGCAATGCTCTAATCTCTGTAAATCAAAGAGCGCCAGCCCGAGCCGGTAAAGGGCGCCGGCAGCAGTGTAACGAACGCCGTGGTAAATCACCAACCAACCTTTCGGAGTCTCGATGGGCGGGGGCGAAAGGCCAATTTTATTCGCATCCCACCACGAACCCCGCCGGGCTTCCAGCATCAACTTGTGGCTACCCCAATGCCGTAGATCGGGCGAATAAGATACCCACATATGCGCCCTGGCAGAACTGACCGGGCGGTGAATCAAGGCCCAGTTGCCGCCGATGCGATAAGGAAGCAGAGCCGCATCTTTGTCTTCCGGTGGCAAGATCAACCCGTAGCGCTCGAATTGCCGGAAATCCTGCGTAAGAGCTAGCGCCACGCCTGGACCGTCGCGGGTGAAGGCGGTGTAGACGACGGCGTACTTGTTTAATTCAGGGAGGTAGGTGATCCTTGGATCTTCAATCCCCCACAGTTCTTCGGGGAAGTTCTCCGGATCGGCCAGAAAGGTGGGCTGGGAGTCAATCTGCCAGTCATCTATGCCATTGGCCGAGCGAGCTGCAGTCAAGTGAGAGTGTCCGCGCCGATCTTCCACGCGACACAAGAGCAGGGTTGTCCCATCGGGCAATAATGTAGCACCGGGATTGAACACGCTGTTGACCGGATAGTGCCAATCTGCGGCGGTCAAGATGGGATTGAGTTTATGACGGCGAAAAAGTTCTGGATGTTGATTATTCATGGGATTCGCGTTTCCATAGTGAGTAGAATATTCTCAGCGAGCCGCAGTTCCAGCAAGGCCTGGAGAAAGGCCAACGTAGACTCTGCGCCCTGATTCTCGTTAGGGCGATCGGGATGCAATCCGTCACGACAACCTCCCGTCGTCGGATCATAAATAGGTTGATTCAGATCGTTACGCCCGAGAAACCACTCGAAGGCACGGCGGGCTTCCTTGCGCCAACGCTTCTCGTTCGTGATCCGGTAGGCTTCGAGACAGGCAGAGACCATCGCTTGCGCCTCTATCGGTTGTTGATCGAACCGAGCCCGCTCGCCATCTTTCTGATAAAAACCGTTGGATCCAATAGGAACAAAGTGCCCGGTATCCGCTCTTTGCAAGTCGGCCAGCCAAGAGAGGGACTCCAATCCCGCTTCGGTCATAGTGGTATTCGGTATGGATTGACCACACATAAGCAACGCATGGGGTAACGCGGCGTTACAATAGGTCAGCCGGTCTTCATACCAGCGCCATTTATCCGAGCGGTGGTTTTGATACAACGCCATCAGCCGTCCCGATAATTCCTCCCGGACTTGACTGGCCCTGCGATCTCCGGAGAAACGTAGCTGGTATTCATGTATACCGATCAGTGCGAAAGCCCAGGCGCGCGGGCTGGTGGTGTTGAGAATGGCGGGCAAGGCGAGCTCGAACACCTGCCCAGCCATACTTTGCAAGGCGGGTGTATTGGAGTGGCCCAACACGGTGCCCAAAGCCCATAACGCCCGACCGTGGCTGTCGTCGGAACCGGCCGTTTCCAGCCAGTTGCGTTGGTAATCCATAGTATTACGAAAGCGACCCGTTTCTGTATTGAAAGCATACCAAATAAAGGCGAGGTAGCGGATGGACAGTTTTAAAGCCTCTTCGTTGCCCAGGGCTTCCAAGAGAGCGCTCACCATCAGTGCTCGGGCGTTGTCGTCGGTGGTGTAGCCTTCGAGATACTTGGGCACTGTGAAAATGGCGTGCTGCAACATGCCGGTCTCGTCGGTCATGTGGCGTAAGTGATCAAGTTTGAGAGGCGGCAGTTCGCCCGGACGCTTGTCAAGCGGTTTGACTATAAAGCCTGGCGGGGTGAAATGCCGACGCTCCGATCGGGCGCGATTAAAACTCTCCATATAGCGGCTCGCCACCTGCGGCCAGATCATTTCTCTTCCAAACAGATAAGCTCGCTTGCGCATGGTGTGACGTTTGGTCTCATTATCTAACAGGTCAATCACTTGCGCGGCCAGAGCTGCTGGATCGCGGAATGGCACCAATGCGCCCCGTTCCTCGGCGAGCATTTCTTCTGCATACCAATATGGTGTGGAAATAACCGCCTTGCCGGCTCCGAGAGTGTAGGCGAGGGTGCCAGAACTGATTTGAGCTACGTCAAGATAAGGAGTGACGTAAATATCCGCCGCGCTGATGAACTGAACGAGCTCTTCCAAACTGACAAAGCGGTTATAGAATATCACCTGACCTTCCACGCCTTTCTCCTGAGCCAGCCACTGCAGAGAGAGCCGGTACGTTTCGCCTTCATTCCGCACCACGTGGGGGTGAGTTGCTCCTAAAATGATGTACACCACGTTTGGGTGCCGGGCTAAAATAGCGGGTAGAGCGGCGATGACATTTTCGATGCCTTTGTTCGCCGAGAGCAAGCCGAAGCTGAGTAGAACGATTTTACCCTCGACGCCAAACAGGTCTTTGTGAAAACTCGGGTCTTCAAAGGGCACATCAGGGATGCCGTGAGGGATGAGATCAATTTTCTCCGGCAGCACGCCATAGATCTCCTGCAGGAACTCAGCGCCGCGCTTACTCATGACGACCAGCCGATCGGACAGGGCAGCGACTTCCTGCAACACCCGTTTCTGATCAGGATCCGGGTCTCGCAAAATGGTGTGCAGCGTCGTGACGATGGGCATCCGCAATTCACGCAAGAGCATCAGAATGTGGCTGCCCGCGCGTCCTCCGAAAATGCCATATTCATGTTGCAAGGAAACGACGTCTACATTGTTAATATTCAGAAAATCAGCCGCACGGCGATAAGAATCTAAATCCTTTTCCGCCACTTCAAATCGAACTCGGCTCGGATAGGCGTAACCGGCTTCGATGTCATTGACCGGCAGGGCAATGCACGTGGTTCCACTGTATTCGGCGGCGATAGCCTCGCATAAGTCGGTGGTGAAGGTGGCGATGCCGCATTGACGCGGCAAATAATTACCGATGAACGCAATGCGGTTGACAGTCGAGGCGGTTGATTTAAGTTCCATACTAAATCATCTGCTCCAGAGTTTCCTCTTGGCTCAGAATCCAAAGTGCGTTGAATGGGAGTACCTGTCTTTTCTACAAAGCGCCGCTCAACTCCAGGGTTACCAATATGTTTAATCGAGTGCGGTTCGACCTTAAGGTGTCTGCGGGGTAGAGTTTAGTAGGTTATACGGAAGGCAATAAGAACTTACGATGGTGTTGTGAAGTATTTGGCATGGAAACGGTGGGTGGCCCGGCCAGCTTGATTGGTGTAGCCCGGCCAGCTTGATTGGTGTGGCCCGGCCAGCTTGATTGGTGTGGCCCGGCCAGCTTGATGGCCGGGTTTATTCTATGCAAAAGGCGGGTGGCGGGTGGCCCGACCGCTCTGCGGTCGGGTTTCTAATTCTTTATCTCCACCCGACGGGTGGACGGGTGGCCCGACCGCAGCAGGACCAGTTGCCTATTCATTCACCGTCCCCAACGGGGCTGGGCCGCAGCTCCAAAGTGCCTTGATTATTGATAACAGCACGCGCCTCTGTTGCCAAATGCTCACACTTCTTAAGATTCTTAAAAAGTGTTGGAATAATTGAATTTGGGTAGTGTTTATCTAAGAGGGCACTGAGCACATTTACCCGAGCTTCTACCATCTGTGATATCTTGACATCGGAACTCACCGAATCTAAGTTAAAATCTGGAACTTTGAATTGAGATACTGGTAGAGCCTCAAATACAAATGCTGATATCATGCGATTACCATGGGTAACCAAGCCATAGTTCTCTGAGGATCCTGTACGTTTAATAAAGTCTTCAATGGCCTTTTCAATACGACGTTGTACTTGTACACAGCGCCACACGTACAAACCAGGTATAGTGGCATTAAAGATCTCCTTGTAAGGTGCTTTGTTTATGTCCTCCCAAAGTTTGCCAATTTCACGCTTTAATTGTACGACTAGGCGCACCGTTCCGGAGGCACAAGCTAAAGCAGTGGTCGACTCAACCAGATCAAATGCTGATTCGGAACGAAAAACTGAATCGGCTCGCAGTACTTGGTAATCAATTCCGTCAATAGCCAATTCAGTTCTAATCCGACTTTGTTCTGGATCTAATGTCACGAAATCGCGATTTTCAATTCGGTTTTGTCGATTGTTGGTTTTTGTGACTTCATCCGCGAAAGATTGATCATCGCCCCTAACAATAATACGCATGGGTATATATATATTTTCGAGAGCGGTTGGATTTGTTTCTCCAAATTTGCCAATGGTACTAACAGTCTGAGCACCATTAACGACACTCACATCATCGCAGTGAAACATACTGAAATCAGTCCCACTGCCACCTGCCATTGGCCGATTGGCGCAACGGGCAACAAGGGTGATTCCATTGTTAAAATACCAGAAATCCGTGGGTCTTTGTTCTAATGACTGTCTTATCTCTGCATTAACTTCAGTTTCCCCAAGAGTTCCACGTAGATTTCTCGCAAACAGACGTTGTCGATAATGAGTCCACCAACTGGCAACTACTTCAGCCGTGACTTGACCATAAAATGCCTCATGCGGCTGTTCCTTTCTTCCCCAAGATTTTAGCCCAATCTGTAGATTTATTGGTTCGCCTGCAATTCCTGCGGTTAAAGACTTGTGTAATTCAGATTGGTTAAGAACTGTCGTATAAAGAACTTCACTTACATCATTGAATTCTTCAGCTAGATCCTTTAGATCTCGAGCGGATGGCGTAGCAAGTAGGCTCGTCCCAGTATGCGCAACAACGACTTCATAGCGAGTCGCGGGATCATTAAGTGCGAGAGTGATCATCGTGCGCTTGCTTTTAACTTTAGGATTAAAGCGTTCAAAACGAAGATTGAAAAGATCTCTAACTCCTGCTACGAATTTTTTAATGTCACCATTTTCCGGTTCACCATTTCCATTTTTGATCCATTTGGATTGGACAATGTAAAGACGTTTATTTGGGTCATTATAGTAAAGCGCATCAATCCCATTATCACTTCCTGCATCAGTAATTGATGATGAAGCATCTTCTGGTGTTGTACCAGAAAGATAATGAATGGCATATGCTGCAAGACTCCGCGTCAATAGAACTTCTTCTCTCATCTCAGGACTGTGATTGATGCAATCCGTAAGATCTATCAGATTGGAAAAGATCTTAAGGATGTGAGTTTTGACCTGATTTACGTGGATAATGCTCATAGTTTCTATCCCACTTTATTTCTTAAGTGGCTGTTGGAACTCCGCTGGGTGTCCCGCCTTGTTCGCAAGCCGGGTTTACCGTATCATTGAAATCAACTTCATTGTACGCAATCAAATCCTGAAAATCAACCTCCTTTCCCCTCTTTTTCCATCCACCCTTGCCCCTCGAACCACCGGCCCGAAAACGGGATGGGGATTCAGGATTCGGGATTCAGGATTCAGATATTGGGTCGGGACAAGCCCGACCGCGACGCGCCTGTTTAAACGCCAAAAATTCTCTGTGTACTCCGTGTCTCCGTGGTGAAATTATTCCCGAGCGACTTCCCACGCCTGGCGCGAAATATCGCGTGCGTGCGCCGCGAATTTTCGCTCGCACAAATTTCCCCGCGAGTTCTTGCAATTTTCCAAGATCTCACACGTTATTGAGGAGATTGCTTCGGCGCTGAAAAACGCACCTCGCAATGACTTATACCCTATAATATCTCTGCGTTCTCTGCGTCTCTGCGGTGAGATAACCCTACAGCACTCCCCACCACATCAGCAGAGCGATGACGACGCCGGTCAGGCTCTCCCCGGCGATCAACCCCGACGCCACCGGGATGGTGTACATGTCGTTGGTGCGCGGGGCGCGCTTCTCCAGGATCCAGACGATGAAGGAGCCTAAGAACATCATGATGCTGTTGTAGGCGGGAATTGTCAAGGCGATGCCCACAGCCGTGGGTGACAGCGTGTAAGGCCGCAGCTTGGGGAAGTACTTGTCCACCAGTACGATGATGATCCCCAGCAGGACGGCCACGGCGGCGGCATAGCGGGCGCTCATGGGCAGCGACGCCAGCCCCTGCGACAGGAAACGGGCTACTCCCGCCCAGACGATGGCTGCCGGAGCCGGGAATTTCGCGCCGCCCAGGACGGAGGC
>JAGVQJ010000193.1 GCA_020051775.1 Calditrichota bacterium
ATAAAAATATATGTCTCCCTGAGTGATCCCTTGGCCGAAGAGTGGGCTTCGGCCTACGAACAGATCCAGATCCCCGTCGCCATCAATGTCAGCCAGTTCCGGGGAAGCATCCTTCTGCACGTTTATATTGAGGTAGTTTGTCGTCACCAGCGTCATCTGGGGATTCGTGGGGGTGCCGTCGTTGCGGTAGTGGCGGATATTTCCCTGTGAGGTGCCCACCAGAAGATCTAAATCGCTATCTCCATCCAGATCGGCTAAACATGGATTTTGGTGACCTTCGGGGATTTGTAAACCTAACCAAGAGGTGGAAATTAAATTGAACTGAATGTTTCCCGGGGTGCTGACATTTTCGTAGTAACGTAACCCATGATCGGAGGAAGCCTGAAACCCACCTATGATATCTATATCACCATCCCCGTTCACATCCGCCAGATCAAAGTATATGCCAATAATGTAATCGCCATATTGGTCGAAAAGAGTATCAATGGGTCCAGGAAAATACCATTGAGAAAGGGTACCCTGGTTCAAGGCTAATCCAATAATGCCGTTACTGGTGAAAACATCATTAAGGCCATCGCCATCGATGTTCCAGAAGCGAATGCTGGATTGGGGTAAAAACCCAATTCCCAAGCAATATAATGAATCGAAATTGGAACTGCGGTATTGGAAGAGAGGGCTAGTCGCACTACCGCCATTTATAAAATGCCAAAAGCGTGCCATGCTGCTGGATCCGCTGAAGTAATCTAAATCCCCATCACTATCCAGATCACAGAATTCCGGAGTACTACCGTCTGAACCCCCCGCCCAAGGCTGGAACGCTTCAAATCCGTTGACCGAAACTAGGAAGGCTCCCGGTTCAAACTGGAACTGTAGTGGCTGAGCTCCCACAGGCGCAAAAAAAGCCAGTAGGGGCAAATAGAGGAAAAATACTGCCACCTTCATGTTGTTCTCATCGATTGTTTTAATGTAATATAAGCATTTATTACTTCAAAGTCAAGTCTGAATGGCGATCCGAGATAAATTTTCGGAAGGTCAGGAGCACAAAATATGTGCTCCTGACCTTCCTGGTTATTGGTGGAGGATTTCCTTCCCTACTTCAACAAGACAATTTTGCTGACTCCTTGATACTTTCCATTCCTTTCCAGACCCTCCGCCGTCACGCGGCAGAAGTAAATTCCAGAGCTCAAAGCTGAAGCATTGTAACTGATCTTCGGCCAACCGGCGTTCTCCACGCCCTCAAATATTACGCCTAAATTCTGCCCGCGAACGTTGAAAAGCTCGATTTTTACATGGGAGCGTTGTGGTAATTCCAGAGGAATCACTGTCTCCGCATTGAACGGGTTGGGAAAGTTCTGACCAATCCTGAATTCCATTGGCAGTTGTAGCGTGGTTTGCGAACCGTAACTGAAACTGCGCATCGCATAAGCGCCACATCCAAAGCCGGAATGGGTTGGAGTGACCGGATCATCCTCTACACTCATGATGCCCGGTTCTGCCAGGAACTCCGCCTCAGCATTTTCAGAAACGTCGAACCATCTGAAGGTCATGGGATCATTGGCAATATAGCCATCCAGGAGGTCTGTCGTGGCGAGGTCGTCCTTCCACGAATTGAGGATGACCGGGAAACTGCCGTTGAAGGTGACGGCGCCCACGCATAAATCTCCATCGTATACTGCAATTTCGTCGCCGATTTCCAAAGGTGTCTGAGTCAAATCTACGGTGTCAATAATCACCGGATAACACCAATGAGTATTGGACTTGAACTGGAAATGACTGACGGAGGGAGTAGGCTCTATGGAATTGTTGATCCAGACGGGATTCGGCATCCAGGAATCGAAATCGTAGGTCCTTCCGGGACCGCAATAAAAACCGAGGAAATAGCCTTTGCCCGGTTCCAGCACTTGTATCTGATCTATGGGATCGATTTCGGTAGGCGAGGAAGTGGCGCGAGGAATGTAATACCGGCCGTCATCCGTGCGCACGATTTTCAAATCCCAGGCTTGATATTGATTGGGATCATCATGATTCCAGATCAACCAATGGAAGGGTCCTTCGTAATCGAAATGGGCGGGATTACCCATTCCGACATAACTACTGTTGGGGATGCTGGCCAACTTCATGTAACCGATGGTGGGATACCCCAGAAATACCCAGCGCATCATTTGGTTATCAGGACCGGGGATGCTGTCACTCCAGGCGCTGTTGGGCTGCAGATGGATTATTTCATACTGATCAAAAGAGGCATCCGCCTTGCTCCAATTCAAGGGGTGGTCAAAGTAGATGTAGTAAGCGAGTTTGCGATCCCAAGGGATGGTTAGAAGGTTTTGTGGATACCATTCGGTCCTACTATCCCAATCGAAAATCCTGTTAAGTGGGTGTTGGGTTCCGAACTGGTCTGCGATGCTGAGATTTACTGGATCATTGGGTACACCAGCGACTACTTCGTCAATGAGTAAATCGCCTGGCGGAGAAGAAAGGTCTCTTACCTTAATATGCCACGACACCAAATTCCAGCCTTCGTGGAGTTGGAGGGATTGGGAATAATTGGATGTGGAAGCGGCATTGTTCTCCGCCATGATCAACATACCGGGGCCCATTTCACCTTCGGCGAAACTGGTTTTATGCGGTTTTTGGGTGGGGGCTTGCGTGTGGCAATTATTACAACTGGAATATTCCTTCTGAAACAGATTGCCCGAGGGTGTGTAGCAGTCCAGTTTTTTGGTATTGTCTAAGGCCACTTCGTAACAAGCCGGGTTTGGCTGGCTGTGTAATTCGCATTCCCAGGGGACTTTTACGTAGCGATCCGCCTGATTCGGCGGGCAGTAATCCGTGCGAATGAAGTGGACTTTATCAAAGAATGTGCCCAGGCGAGGTTGGAAGACGTATTGGTGCACCTTGACATTATTTAAGCTTGGGTTGGGGATGAAATGCGAAGCGAAGGAGAACATTTTCCCCGGCCCTGTGGGCGTATTGTCATTCAGCACCTTCGCGCACGTTTCCCCCGGCTCTAATCCGTAGGGGAAATTGACCACCCAGGAATTGCACGATTCCGCCAGGTAGTGATCCTTCTCGTCATCAAGGGGGAAGGCGTCCACCGAGAACGATTCGGCGATCATAGAGGTGATCCAATCCGCCTGGGGGTAGGCTTCGGGGTTGACGGAGGAGTTTTCTTCAAAGAAGCAAAAGTCGCCCAGGAAGAAGGGGTGTTCGCTGTAGGTTTCGTTCGGTCCTTTCATCACCGGCGACCAGTTTTCGTGTTCGATTGGAACTGAGTGGTCAGGATCATAGTAATCTTCCAACCCTTCGGTGTAGAATCCCCATATAGCGGATTCAAAAGCTATTTTAAGGGCGTGGGAATTGACAACCACAACCTCCGAGTTGAAGGGGTCCCGAAATGCCTCCTGGTTGAATAGGCCGATCTGACTGGTCATACCGGGGAAGATGTAGTCGCAGTAATTCCAGAGCACATTGTTGTCAACGTTTAAATTGAGATTTACGGCATTCAGTTTGTTCAGATAGGGCATGGGCGGCCCTATGTATTTAAGGTTATTATCAGGATAATTTTCGGTGCTGACGGGGGTGTAGGGGGAGGATTGGGGCGAGAGGACCTTCAGATTGGGATTGATCGTCTTGATCATCTGGTAATTGTAGAACATACGCAGAGCGGTGTCATGGATGGCGTCGGGGAAGTCGCCGTAGCCATCACGACCTTCCCAATTGGTCTCATAATCCGTGCCGAAGATGTCCACTCCCCAGTTGTTCCACTGGTAAGAGGAAAGCGGCGAGTTGAGCACCCCGCCGGGTCGGTAGCGGTTGACCACATTGCGCATGAACAGGGCAAACAGCCGCTCATCGCTGTTTCGCTTGTGCGTGTCAGTGGCTTCAGGGTTGAAGTTGCCGATAGTCCAAAGCGGAGAATGGCAGGGTCTGAAATAGCACTTGTAATCGTGGTTGGCGTCTCGAAGTTCGTAGATGTAATTGTAGCTCGTATCCATCCAATGCCAGAAATAATGCCCCTTGAAGATTTCGGTCCTATCCCAATCATTGATCAGTCCGATGCGCCTCATACTGGGTAACTGTTCCAGACGATCAGGCAGGTGGTCAACGCTGTAAGCGTCTTCGCCGATTTCAAAACCGACCGGATCTTTGGCCATCAGATCGAGGTGTGCGGCGGAATACCCGGCAGGCTCGGCATAGGTTTTTACCGCAGTTCCCGCCGGAGGGGTACAGTCTAAATTCGGTGGATTAGGATCATTCGGCAATAGATTTCCACCAACATGGTAGTATACGACGTTGCGGCCGTCGTTGCCGACCGCCAGGTCATACTGCGTGCTCCAGGTGTAGGTGACCATAATTCTATTAGCATCGGGTTCGTAACCGCTTTCGATAGAGACCCACCCATTGACAGGGTCGTACGCCACATTGAAGGGATTGGTCGAGCAGCCCGGCACCCACTCGGAAACGCGAATGTCACCGTTATAGAAGGCCACCTCTTGGAGTTCTATAAAGGGATAGTGATCCATATAGAGAAGTCTGTCTTCGATGCCCGTGATAGTTTCCGTCGTCGTGGTCCAATGCGTGCCGCTGATGTCGCCCAAGGCCAGGCTGGTGGAGAGGTCATTGTTCCCCGCCGTTGCAGTCCAGATGTCCGTGTGTAAAAAACCCGGAGGACAACCAATTCCTGGATCCAAGTGGACTTGTTCATATCCTCTATCCCAGATATCTGGATTGTTTGGTTCCCTTTTATAATAGACCGGATAGGCAACTGCAACTACATCGTTCGAATTATTCGCATCGTTGTTTATCTGCGCCCATTGGATGTCCGTGACCGGTTGCGCGGGAGAGCTAACAATATCAGATCTGCCTGTATGGTATAACTCGCCATCCTGGAGAATGAAGATATCATTCCCCCATTTCGACCTATAGGGTTCGGTACCTGTCGTTTTACCACAATGTGACATGTTGCCTACAGCGAGAGCCAGGTATTCTGTCGCGCCTATATTATATCGTCCGAATGAAGCGCAGAATGGTTCAGTTGCGAGCGGAGGATCATTTGGTTCACGATGTACCGGCCAATAACCCTCAGCGGTATTAAACTGATAGGTGTTTTGCGGATTTCCGTCATACAAATTCCTGTAAACTTTTAAGATCCCGGAATCATTGATGTACAAATCCGGGAGGCCGTCATTATCCATATCGCCGAATTCGATGGTTGTCCCGCGAATTCTGTCATCCACTGGCAAGTCTTCAAAGTCACGAGTGAGACTGGGGTTATAGCAGGTTTTGTTTTTTATCCCCATCTCCGTTTCGGGAAAAATATGAAATGTATAATCTCGCGATGATGAGAATCCTCCTTGGACAGGGTCATTGGTGTACAGGTGGAGAATGCCGGGAATGTCCAAGGCTGCCAAATCCAGATCCCCGTCCGCATCGAAATCCACCCAGCGCACGCAATGCGCATCATACGAAGAAGACTGAAAGACCGGTTGGTCATTGCCGAAAAGCTGCATGAGACTCCCCGTCCAAGGTTGTCCTGGGGGGCAGTTGTTTTCCAGCAGTCTGACACCGCCGTCCCCACCTTTTCCGACTACCATGCCCATGACCAAATCCATATCCCCGTCTTCGTCATAATCTGCAAAGGCTATGCAGTCCACGCAATGAAGATTGGTCATGTCTTCCGGTACAAAGTCGTTTGTACTTGAATTCCAGCGGTAAGCGATGACGTTATCACCGATTTCCTCTATGCCGAGTGACCCTGGGTTGCCGGGTGAAAATTCACTGTATGGGTACTTATAATTGCCGGCCACAAAATCCAGGTCTTCGTCATTGTCTACATCCACCAGTGCTACACTCATAGTGAAGTGATCTTCTTCAGAGACCCAGTTCGGATAGGCTGTCCAGGGACAAACCTGCGCATGAATGGGACTAACCAATAACAAAATCGCAAAGATAACCGCGCCCGTGGAAAAAAGCTGTTGCGTGTTCATGTTCGCCTCCAGAAAAGTAAGATGATTGAAGTATTTTTAGGCAACGATGTTCGTGGAAAAGTGATCGTACAGGTGCTGGTCGGTGATCAATGTTGCTTGTAATATACCCAATTAGTGTATCAAAATCAAGTGCAAATTTTTGCATCTCGAAAATTTCCGCATAAATGAAAAACCCGTAGAGATCGGTCTGTCTACTCGAGCTACAGACACAAATATGAATTTTTCATTCTTTTAAGATGTGCGTGCTGCGGGGGGTGCTTATTTTAGTGGATCTGTTTATATCAGACACGGATAAAGGTTGCAGCGAATCGTAACTTATCGGCGAGCCCTGTACATCCTGTCCAGGGTTGCAACGGTGAGAAGGATAATTTCAGATACTTGATTCAAATATATGAAGCATTTCAGGGAAAGTCAAGCTCTTTTTATTTTATTTTGAAAAGCTTTCCATTCATGATGATTTGGATATTTTACTTTGAAGCATTATTAGAATTGTCGATTATTGGCACATCAGGAATAGAATTAAGGTCAAATGCATTTCTTTTACACAACCGCTAATAAAAACCTGTTAAAACACGCACAAAACTCCCGAAAAAACAATCCAAATTCTTGACGATTTTGCAATCGTAAGTCCTTAAATTACAATAAATCGATATTTTTTGAGTGCGAGAAAATAGGTCTGAAGCGGTGTCCGTGCGGCAAAAATAATTATTTTCTATACAATATAATGCACTTTAGTTACTAGATCCCCCGTCTTTGCGGGCATACTAACTCTACTTCTCCGGCAGATTCCCGATTGGAAATTAGATAAACTCCCTAAGCGCTGGAGTTTGCAATTGTGAATCCGAATTGCCAATCGGGTGAGCCATAAAATACGGTGTAAAAGCAGTATTCCTAAAATGGTGAGTTAACTAACAATGAATCACAAGAAGTTTTTCCGCTTATATTGTACCTGCACGAGAAGTGCATGAGAATTGGGACCTCAAAAGGGCAATAAACGCCTTGAATTGGTTTGATAGCGTGCAGGATGTGTCCAAGGATATACAATTGGTGCGAGGACTCACGCCTAAATCAATTCATTCTGGAGGAGCTAAATATATCGCCGATTTATCCTCCAATATCCCCCCGACTATTGTTTTTGTATGAAAAAATCAAGGATAAGTTTATGAATACCAACAATATACGATTTATGGATGTATGAGGAACCCCACTTATCAACTTAAATTACAAGAGGTTACCAGCTCTATAGTGTATAGGGTTTTTCCCTGTAGAGGGGAATTGTGAAAGTTGGTAGAATAAAGAAGGTATCCAACTGTCATCACACTATCCAATAGAACAGATCTGACTTACGCTGAGATGGCCACAGCTTGATTAGATACTCATGAGTGAAATCATCAATCACCCGCTGCCTGACCCCAGGTGGAAATCTACGGTGGAACACACCCTTGGGGAAATCAGGATCACGACCCTCTCTGAAGGTTTCAAATCGGCATTTGACAAAACACTCCTTCTCACCCCATTGGCGAGGATCTGTTTCAAAACCTTCTCGTAGAATCTGCTCGTCAAAGTGAGCATATTTGGATGGTAGGAAGTAGAGTTTTCTGGTTTGTCGGTAAAAGGGGCAAATCGGGTCACAAAACTCCTGCCTGACAGGGTGTTTACAGCCATAATGATAAATTTCACCACGTAATAGCCACAGTAAGTCATTCTTTGACAGCGGTGGCTGGTTCAGTTGATTCCACTTAAACAAGATTTCCTCAATGTACTGTAGGCTGAAACCTTTCTCCCGAAACATGGAAACCATCACGTGGCCGGTCAAGATGCGTTGACCTCTCGCAACTCCCAATAGCATATTGCGCTGACATGGCCTTACTGCGAGGTCAAGCAAATCCTTTATCCCTGGGGGTAATTGCGTAGTAGGTGGGTACGACAACTGATGGATATTTTTTAACGCTTTTTCTGTGACCATACAAAGGTATGGTTGTAACCGAATATCTTCATCATTTGGGAAATCCAATGGGCGCGGTATCCGGGCTAATTCGCATATCCTGACTGGTAGAGTTGGATCAAGAAACTCCCCCACAGTAAACCCGACCTTGAATTGACCACTTTCATCATGTCTTGAGTTTGCCAATCGGAGTGGTTGATTCCCCTTGTAAATTTTCCAATCAATAGAGCTATTCAGCAACCCGGCATCAGTAACTATTTGAGTGATTACACCTTTGGTGATCAGATGAGACGTCTTGGTTGGAGGAATTTCACCCAAGGCTGACATTGGATTAACAACATGCCAGCCCTTTGACCCGGAAAAGTAGGGATGGATAGCACATTCGTCAACACCCCGATCAAGGAGGTGGTGTACATAAATAGTGGCATCCTTCCAAGCTCGTGCAATTTCGCCCTCTGCGTCGAAATCGGCAGCAAGAATGCGGGGAACTCCTGTTCCGGTAAAATCACCAACCTTAATCTTCACTTCGGGAGGGTGATCTTCACAGTGATGTCGGAAATCTTCTCGGTGGCAAGTTAAGCCCGCCCAAGCCGGTTTATCAGACCCCTTTTCTTCAATCTCCTTGATCTGGTCCAAGGTGCGAACGTGGCCTCGGTTGGTGATTCGGTCTGCGATGTACTCAGCGAAAATAAATTCATTATTTTCCTTGACTTCCGTCGAATTATTCATTACCTTATACTCACACTTAAATCTTCCAGCGGTCGCCACCGCTGATACTTTCGAGCTTAGTACTCTGGCCCCGGCTGTAACCGGGGCTTTTGCTTTCTACCTGTTATTGTAATTGCGTTACTGCTTCAACCGTTACCCCTCCAAAAAGAGAGAGCCCGGCGTTTTCGCTAACGGGCGATGTTAGGCCGGGCATTTTAGGCTTTCTACAAACTCAATCATCCGTTAGCTCACCCAAAAATTGCTACACGCTCTGGGATAATTCCTTGGGGAGGTTGCGCGGGTGAACCGTGTGCCTATCCATCCAATAATCCAGATCACGGACGCGATAACGGACCTTCCTGCGACCCTGAGCGTCATTGCTCAGGACCACAGGAAGCTCCGGGCGGATGGCAGCATAGAAGTAGGTACGGCTGTAACCCATGTAGTCTGCTGCTGCCTGGGCGTTCAGTGTGGCGGGAAGTCTTTCGGGGAAATGAGAGACCTTCTGGAGGGCGAATCCGGTTTCGGGGTTGTAGGTTTTGTTCTCGTTCATGTTTGGTAGTTACTCCTTGGCTATTTGACAATTGCACAGAAATTTTTAGATATTGGGGCTTGACTTCCGAATTAAATTAATTTAAATTGAAATTCACGGTTTCATACTGAATAATATTAGTTTGAACCAAGTAGAACAAATAGGAATTATAATTATAGATAAAATATAATAAAATCTAATGGCGATGTCAAGGGAATATTTCAGATTAATACAACGGAGAATTAAAATATGGAAACAAAAAATAAAACCTTAATCGCATCGAATATCTCATACTTGAGAGAAAAACAACTTGGCATGAGGAAGGATTTTTTCGCTAAAACAATTGGGGTAACCTCTGCAACGGTTATCGGTTGGGAATCTGGCAAACGCATTCCGCAACCTGCCAAACTAATGGCGCTATGCGATTTTTTCAATAGCAAGTTTCCTGGGTTGAAAATCAACGCTAATGACCTTTTAGAACGGCCATTGGCATTAGATTACTATTTTTCACCTCCGGGGGACCTTGACATCTTGGATGATGCGGTGATTGATCACGGCGAACCTTATCTGTCAAATGCCTATACTGAACAATTTTATCAAAAAATAGAAGTCCTCCTTTCAGATAAGAAATTGCTCGATTTAATTCGCGTAACACCCGAAGAAGTTGACTTCCTCAAAAGTCTTAGATTTGATCCAAAGTTTATACCGACTAAACAGTTTTATATTGATATACTTCACCATTTTCGGAACTTTAGAAAACCTGATGAGCGCTTAAGATAAGGCTATCTTATGTCCTTCCTTCAAAAACGCGGTAAAAACTGGTATCTGTTCTTCCGCGATGCCTCCGGCCAACAGAAAGCCAAGTCCCTGAAAACTGGCAATCAGCGGACCGCTGAGGAGCTCCAACGCAAATTCGATCAAGGGTCGAACCTGGAGAAGTTCGGTTTTCACCAATCCGTGGCTCTCTCCGAACTTCTGAATGAGCGGGTTCGCTTTCATGAGAGCCTGGGACGGTCGCAGAATACGATCAAGAATGAGGTCTATATCTTCAATGCGTTTCTGCGGTATTTGGGGCGGGATTCATTCCAGCAGAGTACTAAGGCAGTCCTGGAAGATTACAAGGATTGGCTTCGATCCAAGAAAGTCAATCCGGTAACGATTAATACCATTCTCAAGACCTTAAGGGCCGTTTTCAATTGGGGAGCTGCCAAGGGATATTGTCAAGCGGCAGAGATTGAACTGGTGAAGGTTGAAAAGCGGATGCCGATGGCTCTGGGGGAAAATGAGGTCGCGGCTTTTTTCGAGGCAATCAATCAACTTCCACCGGCCATTCCCAAAGGCGCGGAAATTTCAGACGTGGATTATTGGCGGGAGTACTGGAAACTGGTCTTTGAACTTTATCTGTACACCGGAGGGCGGAAAGAGGAAATCGCTTCGCTTACCTGGGGTGACATTGACCTGGATCGTGAGGTTGTAGTTTTCCGCAACACGAAAGCCTCTCAAGAACGCGAGGTGCCCCTGCATCCGGCTATTGCTGCCAAACTGCGCGAGAAAGCGGGATCACCGGGGGATCGGCTTTGTGCTCACAGCGCTGGAGTTATTTACCACCAGTGCCGGAGGTTTATGGAGAAAGCAGGGATTACTCACCCGAAGAAATGGGGATTGCACGCGCTACGTAGAACCTTCGGATCGCACTTGATTATGAAAACGGGGGATATTGCCACAACCTCTCGGCTCTTAGGGCATTCCAGCCCCAGAGTCACTTACGACTCCTACGTGGATATTCTCCAACAGCACGCGCGGGATAGCATCAAAAAACTGAGCTGGTAGAAAAGCAAATTGCTTACTATTTGACTCATAATTATGGATATTACGTAGAAAATACATGACTGGGGGTCATGTGGTCGCTGGTTCAAATCCAGTCGCCCCGACAAGCAATGCTTGTTTCTACGCCAAGTGCTACGCGACTTGGCGCCAAACGAGCCGGAATTAATCGAAAAGCCGACGGTTTTAGCGTCGGCTTTTTCTATATCCAGATTTCAGCAGTCCCACATTGTCCCGCACAAAATAGCGTCAAGTAAACTCAGGCCGCTTACAAAATGCCCTAAAATCTGTAATTCAATAAGGAAAGCTCTATCGTTCGAGCCGCATTATTAGTGAGCCGAACCGAGACCTGCTTCGAACTTGAGCTGTCTATCTTCAAGATTTAATGGGCCTCATGGGTCTGGCTGATCTGATTTTCGCAGTTCAACAGCTTCTCTCTACCGGCGCTGGTCAAGCCGATAGCCTCGTCCTGGGTTACAAGGCGGATCTCCTTGGCCGAGAGTTGGAAGCTGCCACAGTAAATCGGAGGCTTGCAGCGTTGCGGTCGGTGGTAACAATGGCTCGGAAATGTTGCTATTTCATCAACACTTCCTTAGCTTTGGCCAAAAGCTGCACCCGGTCTATCGGTTTCTCGAAGTATCCGACCGGTGGCGACACCTGGCGGCGAGTTTCGATGAAGCCCTTGAAATTACTGGAAATACCCGTCACGATGAAGACCGGGATGTCTTTCAAATCAGAGTCTTCTTGCAGGTGACGGTACATGCGCACCCCGGATTCCTCGGGCATATTAATGTCCAGTGTGATTAAATCGGGCCGTTCTGCTCGAACTTGTTCCATGCCCATACGCCCATCCGCGGCGGTACGCACGACAAAGCCGTTATCTTTCAGGAATGCAGCCAGGTAGGCCGCCACGTCCGGTTCGTCGTCTACGATAAGAATTTTTTTACCATCCATCTCCTCCTCCTATCAAGTTTTATCAGATTTTTTCAATTCATCTAAAGCCTTTTTCAGGGTGGCGGCGTCCGCTCTCCCGAGGCGATTCAGAAGTTCAAGGCGCAAGTTATGTTCGTCGTTTCCAGTCATGGTCAATTCGGGCGTCTCTATGCCTAACAAGCGGCGCACGGCATCCACGTAGGCCGGTGGGCTGACCGGCTTTTCCAGGTATACCCCCGGCCCGGACATGGTTAATTCTTCCAGGTCGGCCCGACCCAGATCGTCGCGAGCGTGGCCGGTGACGATCAACACTGGGATTTTGGCCCAGAGGCGATTTTTCAACAGTTCGCGGTGGAACATTGCTCCAGAATGCCGGGGCATAACCAGATCCAGCGAAATCAGATCTGGGGGATTGGTTTTCAGTCTCTCCAGCGCCTCATACCCATCCGAAGCTGTTTCCACGATAAAGCCGGCGTCTTCCAATGCCGTGCGTAGGTAATGGCGCACGTCCTGTTCGTCATCCACGACCAGCACTCGTTTGGGATTAGCCATGAGTGTTTCCTTAAGTTATTTGATATCGCTCGGCGATTTTTTAGCTTCGCGAGCGATCTGTTCCGCGACCATCTTCAATCGTGGGCGCGGCAGTCGGATGCGAAAGCGGGAACCCGTGCCGGGATCGGAATCCACTTCCATGCTGCCGCCATGTTCTTGGACGATCTTACGGGTCGTCAATAGCCCCAGGCCGGTGCCGCGATCAGATTTAGTGGTAAAGAAGGTGGTGAAAACCTTCTGCCTTACCTCCCAATCCATACCGCAGCCGTTGTCCTCCACTTCGAAAATCAGCGCCTCGCCCTCTTCACGTGTGCGCACGATTACTTGAGCACCTGAGTCATCGCGAGTCATGGCGGCGTCAATGGCATTGGAAACCAGATTGGTCAAACACGCTTCCAAGCCATCGCGATCCAGTAACGCTCGCTTGACCATCGGGCCAGCTTCAACCGTTAGTTTCACACCTTGGCGGGCGGCAGCATCATTATACAATTCTACCACTTCCCGTGCCAGCCGATTGGGGTTGACCAGTTTTAAATCAGGAGCTCGGCCCTTGGAGAAACTCAAGAAATCCTTGACCAGCACCACGGTTTTTTCAAAGTTACGCTGCAGAACTTCCCAACCTTCGGCCAGGCGCTCGGCATCACCTTTGCGAAGGCCGCTGTCCAACATGTACATGCCACCTTCCAGACCCATCAGCAAATTCTTGATCGTGTGCGCCAATCCCGCGACGGTCTGACCAACGGCCGCCAATCGTTCCGCCTCCAGCATCTCTCTTTCGAGTCGCTTGACTTGGGTGATATCGGCGCTGATTTCGATGACATGCATTACTTCACCAGAACCGCGCCGCAGCGGAGCGGTGGTTACTACGTAATCGGTTTCGCTGCCGTCTTTGGCGATGCCGGTCTGAGTTACAACTCGTTCCAAGCCGTCGCTAAAAGTCTGCTCCGCCGGGCAATCCTGACAGGGTTCGCTACGATTTTTGTATGCCTGAAAACAGGACTTACCGGTGGACTCCCCAAAGGTCTGGCGGAATCTCTCATTGGCGCGTAAAATCTTGTACTGGCTATCTATTACGGTGATGAAGCACGGAACCCGTTCGAAAAGCAGGTTGTACTCCCGCTGCCGAAGCCGGGTTTCGGTGACATCGGTGATCATCTCCACGACGTATTCAACGTTTCCGCTTTCACCCCGTAATGGAGCCACATGCACGATAAAATAACAATTGAGCCCCTGCCGATCCAGGCCGGTCTCATCGGAAATGCGCGGGATGCCATCCGCGAACGTCAATCTCGCCTGGCAATTAGAGCAAGGTTCAGGCAACCCTTTGAAAACCTCATGGCAGCGCTTCCCGTGCCAAGCGCCAAATCGTTTCTCAAAATAGGGATTAGCAGTTACCAGACGCATTTCACGGTCTATTGCCACGACTCCGAAGGGGAGCATGTTGAACAGTTCGCGCTTCAGCAGTGGATCAAGAATTTTTGGCGACATCTTAGGGACGATCCTGTAGGCTCATTTGTGATTCCGGCGGAGTCGGTACTGGAAAGCCCGGGAAGCGCGGTTCCGAAACCTTCGGAACGATAACCCCTTTGCTCTCCAGCACCTCATACCTTTTAGCTAACACCGGATCATCCACCAGCGGCTTGCGTTCGCGATGGCAATTGCCGCACCGGGCCAAGTCTGCTTTATTCAAGGCAGCGGCCTGCTCTTTATGGCAGCCCAAGCACAGGCCGTGCATTGCTTCAGTATATGACGCGGCTTGATTATTTTTAACGGCAATAACGACTCCGGACGGTTTCAGATCCTGATGGCACTGAGAACAAGACTTGGCGGTTGCCGCAGATTTTACCTCTCCAAGTCGGTGACAATCGAAGCACCTCAATGCTGCACCTGCCGGTGAAGCGTGCCAATTGTGCCGGAAGGCATCCGTGGCGCTATACATATCGCGATGGCACTGGTAGCAGCCTGTGAACCGATCATGAGGCAGGTTCGCATGATGGCAGATTGCACAGGAAGTAGAATCACCGCCGCCACGCGCAAAATGCTTTTGATGGGCGAACGAAGTGCCGAAACCATCCAGGTTGCCATCAATCCACATTTCGTTCCAGCCGCGTGCCTTCCCGACCGGTGCTGGATCCATTCCTCGGCTTGATAAGGCATTTTGAGACAGCAGAGAAAATCCGAGAGCCGCGGCGAATATGAAAGCCAGGGAGTACACCGTGCGCGAACGAATCTGAGGCGAACCCAGGGAAGCGAAGCTGGCGATGTCGAATGCAGGCATGGCTTTTGGTTGAGCTTCGGGATCTACAGGATGGCGTTCCCAGACGTGAAATTTTTCCACCATGTACAGGAAGGCCAGAGCGGCGCCGGCCACTATCGCGGCGCTGATGATGATCTCTGTCCAGGCGGGCAGATATAGAGTTTCACCGCGCTGTTGGTGCACCAGCCCGCCCACATTAATGCGGTTTAAAACGATGCCCACCACCGCGGTCGGTGCCACTATCCAGAGTCCAGTAAGGGTATTGCGAACCTTGGAGATGAACAGCAATATGGAGGGGATAACGGCCGAAAGAGCGATTTCCACCCAAAACATCTTAACCTGCCAGACGCCTTCAGACAAATGCTCCAATTGTCCTCGTACGACCAGATCCGTAAAGCGCACGCCCAGATAAATCAGGAAGATCCAGCGCGCGGCGCGGCCCAGTTTGGCTAACAATTCGGTTTCCGGGGGGCGGCGATAGAGATAGGAAGTGATCAGTCCTTCAAGGGTTACCATCATCAAGCCCAAAGCGATGGCGGAGAGGAAGAAGATCACCGGCAGGAGGGGTGAATACCACAAGGGATGCACATGGGACGGCATGATTAAAAACAGCGACCCCAATGAGGACTGATGCAGTGTGGACAGCGAGATTCCGGCGATGACCAAAGGCAGGCGCAGCCTAACTAGTAGGGTGCGCACTCGAGCCAGTGAGGAGAAGGATTCCGCCGGCACGGGTAAGAACTCCAGGAGTAGCACAGTCAGGTAAAGCATCACGCACCAGCCCACTTCAAAGAGCGGCGAATGAGGATTCCAGAAGACGATCATGTGCCAAATGTTCCAGGGTAAGCCCAGATCGAAGAGCAGGCCTACCGCCACTGCCACATAGCCCAGGAAGGCAGTTAATACTGCGGCGCGCACGATGCCGTGGAATTTCTCCAGGCGGAAAATGTAAACTGTGGCCGTGAGCACGAAACCGCCCGCCGCCAGAGCGACGCCGCTCATGACGTCGAAGCCGATCCACAAACCCCAGGGGACGGCGTCGGATAAGTTGGTCGTGGCACCAAGGCCGAACATGAACCGGGCGGTGGCCACGGCTGCTCCCAAACCGATCAGGCTCCAAAGAAAGAGTTTGAAATTCCGCACCCTATTCATCGCGCTTATCCTTTTGATCTTCCGGTTTTTCTTTCGGGATTTTCGGCTGCAAGTCCATGCGTCTGCTGATGATCCAACTTATACCCGACATGGTAGCTGCCATACCGACGAATGCAAACGGAACGGCATGCATCGCGGAAGCCGTGCGGCCCGGAATGGTATTATCACCTAATTCCCGGCCTCGAGTCAGGAAGGTCAAATTGGCGTCGGAGATATAGAGCACGGAAGTACCGCCTACCTCGGATTCACCCCAGACCTTACCGGCGTAACGCTTGGGATTGTCATGAAGTCGTCGGTGCGCTTCCTGCAGCAATGTGTCGCGGTCGCCGAAGATCGTAGCTTTGGTTGGGCAAGCTTCAGTGCAGGCTGGTGGTTTGCCCTGTTTGATCCGCCCATAGCACAGGATGCATTTGCGGACGTAGGGCACAGGGCGATCCCAGTCGTAGCGGGGAATGCCGTAGGGACAAGCCATCATGCAGTAACGGCAACCCATGCACTTGCTGCTGTCGTAGATGACTGCTCCTTCGGATGTCTTGCGCAGCGCTCCGACCGGACAGGCAGAAGCGCAGGCCGGATCCAGGCAATGCCGACATTGCTTGCGCACGTAGACATGGTTGGGACGCTCCACCACAGAGGTCCAATTGCGCGCCGACAAGCCATCGCGAGTTTCCCAACGGCGCGGCACCTCCGGTTCCAGAGTATTAGCCTGGCGGCAAGCTACCACACAATCCCGACAACCGATGCAAAGTGTGGTGTCGGTCAGTATTGCTTTCATGAGGCTTTGGCCTCCTTCTTTTGCGACTGAACCTTAATGAGATCGGGCAACTTCACCGGTGCGATGTCCAAACGCGGTTTATCCACCCAGGTGGGGCGTTCTGACAACCCCAGCGTTTCCAGTACACGGGCTCCTGTCCCGGCCGGAAACTTCCAACTGACCGCCGTGACCAACTGCGACAGCGGTACCAGAACACAGTGGGCGATCTTGGTAAAAGGAATCAAAAGCATGATAAAGGCAGCGGTATAAAGGTGTACTAGCATCATCGCTTGGTAAGCGCCGGCGGTTAAAGTGTTATTCACCATTAGATATCCGGTGAGGAAGGGAATTGCCAGTAATAATGGCCAGGCATAGTCCTGCCGGCGGCTCAAAGCTCGGGCGGGAGAATAGAAGACCCGCATCAGAAACAATGCCAGCGCGCCTATGATTGCGGCCAAAGTCAACAGATTGGCTAACCCCTGCGGTAGGGTGAACCAGGCGAAGCCGACGGAGAGTTTCCACAGATTCACATGCGCAGTCAGGAACAGCGGCCCCAGAATCAAACCGAGGTGGAAGAGAAACGAGATGCCGCTGTAGACGGGTCTTTTGCGCCACAATCGGCTAGTGGGAATCAGCCAAGCAATGGTTTTGTGGCGTATTTCCCGATAGTTGAGTATTTTGTCGGGGCTGCGTCGGTAGGCTTCCGCAACGTTGACCAGGGTCAGAACAAAAATCCTGCCCAACCCTAGTAACATCAGCACGAAACTGAAGCGGAACAGCGGCCCTTCGCCGAAATCAATCCAGGCCTGCAAGGTAATAGTCCTCCTAACCTTGTTTATCGAAAATAATGGCCTTATAGATCAAATCATGCAGGCCTACAATCTCGCAGTTCAGGTTGTTGTCCTCCACTAACTCGCGGAGCTGCTTTTTACAGTTAGCGCAGGGTGCGACCACGTACTTGGCGCCGGTGGCGCGGATCTGCTCGGCTTTGGCGCGCCCGGCGACGATGGTACGATAAGGGCGAATCTCATCAATGGACACCGTGCCGCCCCCACCTCCACAACAGATATTGTCGCGGCGATTGGGAGTCATCTCCACATAGTTCTGGCAAAATGCTTTCAGAACTTCGCGCGGTTGTTCAACAATCCACCCAGGGCGAGAGATGTTGCAGGGGTCGTGGTAAGTGACTTTATCGGTGACGATATTGGGATCCAGTTTGATCCTGCCCTCTTTCCATCGCTGCCAGGTGTACTCCAGGATATTAATGACTGGCAGAGCCGCTTTACCTCCACAGAAGGTCGGATAGAAGAATTTGGCGCTGCGGGAGGCGTGGCCACACTCGCCAATCAGGATCTTCTTTACTTTCAGGCGTTCGGCCTCCGCCTTGATTTTCAGCAACACTTTCTCGAGTACCTGATCATTGTAAAACAGACCGTAATTGATGCCGTCAAAGTAACCGGTGCCCACCGTCCATCTATCGCCGGTGGCGGCGAACACAGCGGCGTTGCCCATGAGAGTATCAGCCTCCATGAGAAAATCGGACACGGCAGGCAGGAAAAGGAATTCCGCTCCTTCCTGGTCAATGGGGAAAGGGATGGGCACTCCCTTCTCCTCCTTCATGTCCTCTGACAGGAATTCCAGGTTATCCAGCAACGCCGGGACAGGTATGGCGGAAGTGTTGCCGGAAGCGCCGATCAACTGTTCGCGGACGCTGACCACCAGAGCGCGCGGTGAAATACCTATTTCAGACAGAATGTAGCGTGCCAGGTGCGTAATCAAGGCGTGATCTACTCCAAGAGGACATTCGAAATGACAGCGGCGACAAGCGGTACAAGTATAGAAGGCCTCGGCCATGCGCTTGATGTGCTCGTCGGTCAAGCCGGCATCGGCGGTCAGTCTCCCTCGCAGCAATCCGGAAACGGTGAAATGGCGGCGGTAAACGGAGAGCAACAATTCGGAACGGTTGCAGGGAACGTCGCGTGGATCGCTCGTAGCCAGGTACACCTGGCAATGCGTGGTGCAGCGCGAGCATTTGGCGCTGACTCGCACGTAATGTTCCAGAGCTACCCGGTAGTTGGAGTGCTTCAGGATAGCCGCGAAAGCCTCCAAGAAGCGGCGGGGGCGATCCTGGACGTCATGATCTTCCACATGGTACGACACCGGTAAATTTTGGCGGTGCAGCACTTCCGTTTTTTTGGAATTAGCAAATGCTTTATGCTGTTCATCCGGGGTAAGAGAAGTCAATTTCATGGCTTGTACTGCTTTAAAATTCGTTCAATTTATCATGCCCAATGATTCGGCCTTTCAGGGGCGGAAGTGAGCTGGCGCGAATTGCCTGCTCGTGGCTGAAATCGTCGGGATCCAGAAGTTCGACGCCGAAGTCGCGGCAGGTGCGCGCCACCCCAGACACAGCGTGATGCACGTAAACACGGGCGTGATAACCTGAGGCGCTCACCCGATTCAATTCCCGGATCTCTTCTTCCACTTGATAGGCATGTGCGCCGCAGCAGACTGCAGCCCGAACGTTTTTTTGGCAGATCGGGCAGAGACGCTTGGCCAACAGGTCAATGGGGTAGAGGTTATTCGCCAGTACGCGGTGCACTTCCCAATCCAGCGATTTGAACAGACAGACAGTCCAGGTCACTAAATCGGCAGAATGAGGCTGCACCTTATCCGTACCCATTGCTTTGGGATAGGGCGCCGTAATCTGACCATCCAGAAATCCGCAAAGGGCTTCGTTAACCGGTCCTCGAACGCCATTGATGACTTGACAGCCGCTGGCCTCCAATAATTCCCGCCCACTTTGCTCGATGCCGTTGCAGATCAACACATGCGTTTGGAGTTCCCGCAGCAACCGTATACGAGATAAGGCGCCCATCTCGGCGTTGGCCAACTCTCGATACCGGTGCGCCTCACCGTTGGCGATTTCCCAGTAACGGAAGCATCTTGCTGAGTCGAATAGCGGAGCGATTTCCTCACCAAAGCAGGCGATCACCATGCGTGTAACCCAGCAGCCGTTTTCCAAAGCTCCGGGAAGATTTTTCAAGGTGCTATGCAATAAAAAACCGGATCATTTAGTGGCGGTGAAATGGAGAATGCTGCTCTCACCTTCAGCATAACCCGGACCAAAAGCATAAGCAATTGATTATACAGTGTGTTGATGTTATTCTAACAGTACCTGTGTTGCAGAATATACAACATAATGGCATATTGCAACGATCTATTGTTGCAGTATGTTGCAATAATTGCAATGCTCGGTGGGGTGATCAGGAGTTTTTTTCGGGGAGAATGCCGTAGCGGCGCATCTTGCGCCAGAGGGTAGAGCGATTCATTCCTAAATCTCGACTGGCTAATGTGCGGTTGCCGCGATGTCGGTCAAGTGCCACACGGATGGCACTTTCTTCTTCCATGATATGGCGCAGGGGATGCAATTGGGGTATGGGCACGCTGTTGGATTCCAAAGTATCCGATAGCAATTGGATTTCGGCGGGCAGATGTTCACATTCTATGATTCGACCCCGGCAAACGGCATAACCGTATTCCAGAATATTTTCCAGCTCCCGAACGTTGCCAGGGTAATTGTGCTGCATTAGCGCTTCCATAGCTCGGGGGCTGACACCGACCAGGTTCTTCCCTTTACGAGCGTTCAAGCGGCGCATGAAATTGTCCACCAAGTAGGGGATGTCTTCTCTTCGCTCTTTGAGCGAGGGGAGTTCGAAGTGGATCACAGCCAGGCGGAAGTAGAGGTCCTCACGGAATCGCCCTTTGGCCACCAATCGCTTCAGGTCGCGATTCGTGGCGGCCACCACGCGGATGTCGGCTTTGATCGGCTTCAGACCTCCGACCGGTTCATATTCATGGTGCTGTAAAAGGCGCAGGAGTTTAACCTGGGTAGGGAAAGGCAGATCGCCGACTTCATCGAAGAACACCGTCCCGCCTTGGGCTATGGAAATTTTGCCGGCTTTGTCCCGCTTGGCATCTGTGAAAGCGCCCTTGACATAGCCGAAAAGTTCAGATTCGAACAGAGTGACGGGTAAGTTACCGCAGTTGATGACCACATAAGGTTTACCCCGGCGGGTGGAGAGGTTATGTACCGCCCGTGCAAACAATTCCTTGCCACTGCCGGAAGGTCCCTGGATCAGTACCGTGCTGTCGCTTTCAGCTACGTCCGGCAGGATGCCGAAGAGTTTCAGCATGGCCGGGCTTTTTGAGATGATATCCTCAAAACTGTAGCTCTGCTCCAGCTCTTTGCGCAGCACTTCGATGGTTGAGAGATCGCGAAACGTTTCGACTGCGCCCAAAACGTCGCCGTTGTCATCACGCAGCACAGCGGTGGAAATGGAAACGGGGATAGGCCGTCCGAAACTGTTCAGGATCTGTACCGGAATGTCTATCGCTTCTTCACCGGTGCGTAATGTATGTTCTAACTGACAGTTGGTTTCGCAGAGGTTTGAATGGAAAACTTCATAACACTTTTTACCCAGAGCAGCCGCGGCCGGTAAGCCGGTGATGCGTTCGGCAGCAGGATTAAAACTCGTGACGCAACGATCCCGATCCACGGTGAAGACGCCATCCGCGATCGAACTTAAGATAACCTTGAAAAAGCGGTTATCCTGGCGGCGTTCCGGGTCTCCCGAGTAAATGGAAGCGCGATTCCGTAGCTCAGACTCTTTTTTGGGACTCATAATTATCAAATACTCAAATACCGACTTATATTAAAATATCACAATTCTATAATGGATGCAAGCATTTTCTTCAGAGCGTGATTGTAGAATGCTGAAACCTCATCATCGCCTCCTGCGATATGAACGGTGAAAATGCCCCAGAGTTACTTACGACTCTTACGTGGACATTCTTCAGCTATTACGTAGAGAAAATGTAGCTGGGGGTCATGGGATCGCTGGTTCAAATCCAATTGCCCAACAAGCATTGCTTGTCTGTACGCAAACTGCTTTCCCTTAGGGACCACTATATGGCGCGACTTGGCGCCAAACGAGCCGGAATTAATCGAAAAGCCGACGGTTTAAGCATCGGCTTTTTCTATGTCTAAAATTCAGCAGTCCCACTTCGTCCCGCACAAAATAGCGTCAAGCTCCTCGGTGCCGGGATATGAATGTCATCGCAAGACTACCTCGAAATTGATTTCAGTGCCGGAGCCGCAGATGAGTGACCAAGTACGGTCTTTTCCGCGTATTACGACTCCGGTTGGGGTCATCTTCAAATCGCGAATCTCCTGGCCGCGAGGCGGAATTAATTTGTAAGTTAATCCCGATAAATCGCTTCCGTCGGCTGTGATCCGGCCATGAGCGCTGTTACCTTCGAACCAGAGGCTTACTTCCGCCTGGCGGCGTAGTGTCCAGAATTTAGCCGCGGAAGCCAGATCGGTGATCCAAGCTCCATCGGATCGCGCTTGCCGGATCAGGCGCAAAATGGGCGCCAGGCGATCCGGAGAATTCCCTTCATAATCAATATCGCCGACCTGAATCATCAGACCGTGATTCGTTAAAAAAACCTGCTGCCAGTAGCTTTGCAAAAAGTGGTCGTAAAGCGCCGCCTGTTGGTCTGGATCCCCGGTAGTGTCGCCGTAAAAGGACCAGTCGTCGCGATCAATGGGTCCCATCTCCAGTATATTTATCCCCAGAAGTCCCGCCTCCGACTTGCGGAGTGGCAATTCAAATGGGAACAAACTCGCGCCAAAATATTCCTGGTGATTGACCGGGAGACTGCTATCATACGTATAACCGCGTTCTTCAAGACAATGCAGCAGCGGCGCGTTCAATGCCAGTCTGGGGAAACGAAAGCCCAGGTATGGAGGGTCTCCCCCCTGGGTCCAGGGAATCGCTTCTCGAGCTTCTCCGGGGTCTAAGTTTGTCAAAGGTAGGATCTTGGAGCTTGAGGAAGCCAGTTCTACGTGAGTAAGCTGATTTACCGAAAAAGTTGCTGCGAGCATATCCAACCGGTGCGCAAATACCGTCAACCGGCCGGCTTCATCTTCAAGTTGCTTGATAACTTCCATCAGATTGGTTTCGTTGCCGTCGCAATTCAGAGTGAGGGCGAGAGCCGCCGGCCGCCCTTCCGGCCAGGGTTCCACTACCACTGCAAAGCGTTCCTCCGCCTGAGCTGGACCAGCGCCTGACGCCAATTGAACCATCAAAGCATAGAACCGATCAATCTCTTCCGGTGTTGATAGTCCGCCATCCACCATCGGATGCAACAATCGAAAATCGGTGAAATAGATTATCCATCCCAGATTCAGCCGCCGCGCCCAAGCCGCAGGGATTCGGGTTGATTCTTTTGTCCACCAAGCCAGGGGAATGAGTCCCTGTGCGGGAAATGGTCCCTCGGGCACCAGCATCCAGGCAGGTTCTTCCAGGCGAGCTTTGTGTAGGCTCTCCCAGAGGTTTTGCATGAAACCGGTGGTATCCACTTCCAGCTCGTATCCGTTCAGATCACGTTCCACCAGCGTCATTCCTATGACTTCGCCGAACACCCACGATCCCGCCTGCAGACGCCCGCTGTCGAGAATGCGATCATGTCCACCGCGCGTGTTGCGTCCTATATTCTCTCCGGCTACCAGGATACCACCGGAACTTATCCATCGTGATAGTTCCTGAAGCTGATCGTCATCCATGTAAGTCAAAGAAAAACGGCGGTCGGCATCATGATAACCGTATAAGGTTGAGGCGATTAGTAGTTTAAACTTGTTCAATATTCGAGACGAGGTCAGCAAGGAACGATCGCGGAGGACCGTGGGTAATCCATGCCGGTTCAAGGCCTCGTAAGCCAACAGCGCCCCATCGCTGATCATCCCCGGATCAGTTTCATCCGCCGTGGCCAATACAACAGCGCGCTCGAGACGCACTTGGGGCCCGGGCTGGGACGATTCCTGTTTTTCAGGCGGGCTTTTTACGCAGACTGCCGCCCCCAGGACCAGCATAGTCGTCATAGATAAGAAACCTGCTATCATTACAAATTTTTTCATTTCCTCCTCAGGGTTCCCTACGCATGATGATCTCACTTCCCGGCAAGGCCTCAAAACGGATAACACCGGTGCGGTTGCAACGTAAGCCATCCTCGAGGCTACCTTCGATTTTCAGCCACGGCCAGGAGGAAGTCACCTCTAAGGTCAGGGGTGTTTTTGTCAACAGCGAATCCGTGCCGATATTTCGTAAAGCCGCCACGAGGCTGCGATCGTGCACCGTGAATTCCAATCTTACCCCGTTTGCAGCCTGGTTGTATAGCCCGATCTCCGACATCGTGCCCTCGAAGGCGCCGCTGTTGCGTAGCAGGCGCATTTGCCGCTCGAACGTGCGCGGAGTTACATTGTAAGTATCTTCGACGCGGTGAGCTTCCATGACGAGGTATTCGCGGGCATCCACGGGGAAAAGATGATGATATTGCAGCACGAACCATTGACCGCTGCGGGTATTTATAATGTCCCGAAAAGTTGCCGGTGAAGGGCGCCGGTCGTCAATGATTACGTAACTGTAAAGATTCAAGGGCGCTTGCAACGGCGTATAATTACCTTGATCGCCACCCCGTCGTCCGAAGCGGAAACCCAGCTTCGCCAGAGCGATTTTACCCTCGCCGCTCATGCGTGCATAAGGATAAGACACCGACAGAGCAGGAGAACCGATCCAGGAGGTGATTTGCATCTGACTCTCCCGGTAAGTGCTTTCAATCCAATCCACGCCGGCATCAGGCGCCAGCGGGCGATGCAGGTGGCTGTGGCTGCCGATTTCATGTCCGTTCAGGTGAAGTTCCTGCACTTCAGGAATGGAAAGGCGGCGGGTCGTCAAGCCTTCGGCTTCTCCCGTGATCATCGGGCTGTGGCCGGTCCAGCTTGTGACGACGAAGAAGGTTCCGTGAAATCCATACTTCTCCAGCAGTCTCCGGCCAACCTGCATTTGGTTCGCACTGCCGTCATCGAAAGTAACAGATACCGCCTGGGGAGAGCCCTTCGGCCATGCACAAATTCGAGCTGTAGGCGGGGTCGAATTCACCTTAAAAGGTAGGTGGGCATATCGAGATATTTTTCTGAATGCTTGCGCCACTTGGCCAGCGCCTTCTTTTAACCGCGATCTGTATTTCGGGTCATTCCACCCTGCCCAAAGATACGGTATCCCCTGCTGCAGCCCCTCCGGAAAAGTGTCTGTCACATGTTGCTTGGCTCCCCGGCGGTGGGACACGACCGCGTAGATTTGAAACCCCTCGGTCTTCATATAATCCAAGTCCACCGTAGCAGGATCATTGTCGAGCACGGCTTGTGAGGAGGGATCAGTCACGTTCAATAAGGCCCAGGGTAAGCGTAATTCTAAGAAGCGGCCTTCGGGATTTAAGCATACATCCGCTTGAGAAGTGTAATTGGGATCGCCAGGTTTTGCACTCCCCCAGATAAGATGGCTGCGGTTCAAGTTGTGTTGCGGAATCATCTCGCCGGTCAGGGTCTCGCGCGGTCGGTTGGCTAAGAGTCGCTCCTCGTGATACACCCCGTTTTCGTTGAAACGGGAAGTGTATCCCGGAATGGAATCACGATACAAATCCGTGAAAATATCATAAGGCTCATCCACAAGCAACACAGAAGCTTGAGGTCCGCTGAGACGAACGACGAATTCCAAGCCTGAAGGCGCACGGCAGAGGCGATCGGGGAAATAGTGATCACCCCGCTGGCGATCATAGGTATCTAAACCTATCCAGATAGCGGTGCCTTCGAAGTCCTCAAGGCGAAGCGGTACGATGAAATCGAGCTTAAGGTAGAGGCAAGAGGCATCCACGGCAGCCCATAGCGCCTTGAGAGTTCCAGGCTGGGACCCGACCTCTCCAGCAGGAGTCTGCGCCAGGGGTTGGCCAATCCAATCCCCATCACGGCCATCTATCAGACGCTCCTGCGCCTCCATCGCCAATATGCCGAAATTCTGTTCGGGATCCTCCAAATTATGCCACAGCGGATTTCGCTCTGCCGGCAGTTCATAATCCATGACCAGCCAGTTGTGCTTAAACCATTCATCCATCCAGGCGAAAACCACTGCCCCCGCGCACCCGGATTTCCAGATGTCATGGATCATGTGGGCGTTGATCTTCCCCTGCTCCATTTCGTCATGCCCGCCTTGGTTCATGCCGTTGGAGGCGAAGTGGGAGGCACTGCGGCTGGTGGGCACTCCGAATTCCCCGATGACTACCGGCAGTCCGGGATGCGCCTGGACAAGATCCTGCAAATATCCGGCATAAGTGCAGAGACCGGAATCGCAGGAAGCGCGGCGGTATGATTCATCATTGTAAACGAAATCAGGGTAATAGGGATAAGCATGATAGCTGGCGAAATACCCTGCTTTGAACAGGGGTGTCGTGCCGATGAGATTGGGATCTAAGGTCTCCAGATCGTTGTCGTATTCCCGGACGTTGTCCCACTCGATCCATTCAGAATCGTGATAGAGCGGATCCAACGGCAGCCAGTTCACAAAGGAGAGTGCATGTTGAAATTGATAGTTTTGGGTCTCGTAATTGGCCGTGTAGTCCAGCGCTTCGGCGATCCAGCATTCCATCGCCTGAGCTTTTGGAACAATGAAGAAAGTCCCCTGATAACTGGTGCGCTCAGGAAACCGCTGCCGCATGGCGGTCACCGTTTCGGGTTCCCATTCGCGGCCCAGAACGAATGCCAACGTGTACCGGCTGACGTTGGTGGAATACTGCCCCGAAGCATGGCCCGGTCGTTCCGTTAAAACGGCATGACCATGGATCACGTCCACTGCGCGGCGAATTTCAGCCTGAAATTCAGCCAGGTAACTCGAGTCGCCATAGCTCGAGGTCTGAGCCTGGTCAGCCCAGATCCCTTGGAGCAGGTAAAGGGGTTGCTGGCCGTGAGCGAAATTATATTGCGCCAAGGCTTCGTAAAAATGCGGCGGTAATATAGTGTACACCCGGACGAGGTTGACGCCCAGGTCCCCCATCATATCCAGCCATTCCCGGTATTGCTGCGCCGTAGCTCGAAACTCACCGGGGAATGTTCCCGGCAACGCCGGTCCCAAGTTGAATCCTTTCAGAAACAGCGGCGACCAGGTCTGACTTTGAGGCGTCAGGTCCTGCTTCCGTGAACTGGTGAGAATCTCGATCTGATCGCCTTGAACGCGGGTGAAATATTGCGTCCGTTCAGTAAGCTTCTGCCAGGCGGCCGGCGTCAGCGAGCGTAAGGACTCGGCGGCTCGTGCGGGTGGGGTTATGGAACCAGAACGCGGATTGAAGACCAGCACCAGAGGCATTCTATCCTGCATCCGCAGCATAGACCAGACGGTAAAAATCAGGAGCAGAGCCAGTACGACTAAAACGGCGTATTTACCTTTCATGGCCAACCCTTTAGAACCAATCCGAGATGCCAGGACGCATAACGATAGCTGTGGTCGGTTTCGAAGTACGCAACGCCGAGATTTGCCGTCAAATTTGCCGTAGGCGACCAGGCGGCTGCGGTTTCCAGCCATGATGAACGGATTTCAGCGGTGTTCAGCGCATAGAAGCCGACCGCCGTCAAAGTCAGCGGCTGCACCGGTTTCCAGTCCAGCACAACTCCCGCTTCATGTTGGACTAAGTCCTGTGGCGAATAATATCCCGTTATATGGCGGCGAAAATCTAAATATCGAGTGCGCAGTAAGAGTTGTATACTGGGGCGTGTGGGTAAGCTATAAGAGAGGATTGCCAGACCTTGATGGCGGAAATTCCCTCCGCTCAATCTCCAATAACCCAGGCCCAGCGTAGCTGCTACCCTGGTCACCGGATGCAAGGTAGTTTCCCCCCACATTCCGGTGGCCATAGTACTGGACCAGGGTTCGTAGAGGACACGTTCAAGGAAAGCTGATCCTTCCAGCCAGGGTGTGCCGCGGCCCCGTTTTCCCTTAAGCGAGATGCGGGCAGTCTCCAACCGGCCAGCGAGGATATCCAGATTCCATTCACCCTCAACGGTTAATCCCTTGCCCGCAAACCAGGTCCCTTGCAAACCGAGGGTACGGCGGTAACGGAACAGATTGTGGCGGAAACTGTTGTAGGTACTGAAGCGGCCTCCGACCAGAAAACGATCAGATAACCGGCGAGATGCCCTCAAGGCCGTTTCGTCGTATTCCGTAACCAGGCCGCCGTCATCTTCCGCCCAGTAGTGATAGTCCGGGTTCAGTAGCCAGGAGGTCTGGCGGCTAAGATCTTCCAAATTAGCGCGGATTGAGGCGTCTTGAGGTTTCCTAATCAAGACCTGACCATAAGCCTGACTGGCGCTGAACGGTTGATCTGCCCACTGTTTCACCCGACCGAGGCCTCGCCAAGCTTCCTGCTGAGTGGAATCCATTACTAATATCGAATGATAGGTGGCTGCCGCGTCCTCCAGGCGGTCCTCCCAGGAGAGCACTTCGGCCAGTTGCAGAAGAGCGGCGATATTATCAGGGTTCGCAGCCAGAATAGCCCGGCAGCCGGATTCTGCACTGGTTAAATCGTTCTTCCAGGCGAGCGTTCGAATTCGACCTAAGTCCGCTTCGAGATCCGTGCTATCTTCTTCCAATATACTGGTATACAATTGCAGTGAAAGTTGATACTCTGCCTGCAGAGCGTAGAGATTACCCAAGGCCAGCCGGGCATCGCGATCCTGTGGGGCTACGGCCAGCACCTTATCATACGCTGAAGTCGCCTGCTTAAGACTATCCAGCATCCGGTAGGAGAATCCGAGCAAACGCCAGGATTCGACGTCGGAGGAATCCTGAGTCACGGCTTGCCTTAAGAGAATCGCGGCGCGGTCGTAATCCTCTTGTATGACGGCGGCGAGACCCTCCTGTGCTGAGGTTTGACCTTGAGCGGAGCCAACCAGCGCCAGGATAAAAAGCGTCGCCATCAGGCTCCAGATTTTTCCGATTTGCTTCACGGTGTCGTCACCGTCACCAGATTGGATAGGGATTCATTGCCGGAAAAATCGAATGCCTTGCCCAGAAGGGTGTGATTGCCACTGTCTAATCCGGCGGGATCCCAATTATAGTAATAGGGCGCCGTTCCCATCGTTCCCTGAAGTGCGCCGTCTACCAACAACTCAACATGGTTAATCCCTACATTGTCGGTAACTTCAAATCGCACTTGGATCACCCCTGGCACAAGTGTCCACATGGCCGGCCAGGTGAGAATGATGGCGGGGTACTGATGGTCGCTGGTATCCTGCACGGACACGGTAATCAATTCCGAATCGGAGGTGTTGCTCTCGCCTCGGGCGCGCGCGAATAAGGTGCGTGCCGTTGTCAGTGAACCGGCATCCCAGCTATAGAGGTAAGGCGCCACTGAATCCGATAATACCGGCTGACCATCAACAAATAGGTCCACGCTCTGAACTTGATCTTCCGGTCCGGCTTCCACGTGAACCTCCACCAGACCATACACGGAGCTCCAGAGCGCCGGGCTGGTAATTATCACCCAGATCAGTGGAGTAGTCGTGGAGTTGACCGGCGATTCACTGTCGAAACACCCGGAAATAAAGAGAAGCAGCAGCGGTGCTAAAGCCCACCTCAGGCGGTCACGCATGAAATCCCTTCCTTTCGAATTTGCCCCAGGATTTGTTGCCTCGTAAAAAATGCCAACTCCCTTTTAGCTGCCACCAGAGTCGGATTTGGGCGTAAGTGAAATCACTCAAAATGGATAATCCTAATAGCCAGAACCAATCCAGCCCGCTGCGGTAGCGCAGTGCCGCCAGGTTGACCGGCGAGGAGTTACGGCTCCAGCGTTCCACCCTCACTGTAACCAAACCCATGACCAGCGCCGAAATCAGAGAAATCGTGAGCATCATCATCAGCAACCACCCCTGATTGACCAATCCGGTGAACAGCAGAAAGGCGACAAAGGTGTAGGTAAACACCCGCACTAACGGGGCGGAAGCCTCGAAAATCAGGTAATAGGGCATGGCTACCAGCCCCAGAGTGCCATAACGAGGTTCAAAAAAGAGATGGCGGTGCATGGCCAAGGTTTCCAGCAAGCCACGATGCCAGCGGTCACGCTGGCGAGACAGATTAACGGACTGGTCCGGCACCTCCGTCCAGCAAATGGGTCGAGGAAGATAAACGATGCGCGCCGGTTGTCCCTGTTCCCGCAAAAACCGGCGAATTCTAACGACAACCTCGATATCTTCACAGACCGTCTGCATATTCGCGCGGCAGACGCGCTGGACATAAGGATGGCGATTGAACGGTGATAAGAATCCTCCCGCCTCCAGAAGCACCTGTCGCCGGAATAGGGTGAAGGCTCCCGACATAATCAACAAGCCGCCTATTCTCGACAACGCGGTGCGGCTCACGACAAAAGAACGCAGATACTCGATCAATTGGAACAGCACCCATAAGTTGCGCGGCAGGGCTTCCGTCTCGAATCGGTTGGAAGTGACGCGGGACCCATTGGCGACCGCCAGGGCGCCTCCGGTTGCCACGATCTTTTGGCCATTCAATCCCCGGAAAGGTGCGATTACCTGATGCAGAGCTTGCGCATCCAGTATGGAGTCGGCATCGAGAGTGCAGATGAACTGATGTCGGCTGAAATTCAAGCCTGCATTCAAGGCATCGGCTTTGCCGCCTCTCGGTTTATCCACCACTCGCAATCGAGAATCAATCGGACTACCGAACAGTGCGCGCGGTTCCTGTGCGCCTAATCGGTCATTCCATACGCAGGGAATTCCCTCGAGATGGAACGCTGCCTGTAGTTGCTCGAGAGTGTTATCGCTGGAACCGTCATTGATGACGATGACTTCGAAATTAGGATAATCCGTCTGCAACAGAAGCCGGACACAATCCGCAATAGTTACTGCTTCATTGTGAGCCGGCACCAGGATGGTAATGCCGTATTCCGGATTGAGGTCCGGCTGTGGTATAGAATCCGGAAGCCGTCGCCATATTCGGAAAAATACGAGCACCAGCACCAACTCCACCATCAGGTAGAATCCGAAATACAGGATTAGCAAGTTTTCCAGAATGCGGATGGCGAGCATGTTTCTGTTGTTGTAATTTCAACATAATATAACAAATTAATATTTTATTATCAAGGAAGATGTGGAATAATTGGGCGATTTTCGTGTGATTGCCGGTTTAAATCCAGTCGCTTCGACAAGTAATGCTTGTTTCTACACCAAATGCTTTCCCATAGGGACCGCTACGTGGCGCGACCTGGCGCAGAAACAAGCCGTAATAAATCGAAAAGCCGACGGTTTCAGCGTCGGCTTTTTCGGTGGGAGATTCTAAACAGATCATTTCAACAACACCATCTTGCGGCTGGCGGTGAGGCTGCCCATTTGCAGGCGGAGGAAGTAAATCCCGGCAGAAAGGCTTGTACCCTGGAAAGTTACCTGGTGTTCCCCGGTTGCATGCCATCCCTGCATCAGCACTGCCACCTGGCGTCCTAACCCATCATAGACACTCAACTTAACCGGACCAGCCTGAGCTAAAGCAATGCTGATTACGGTGCTGGGGTTAAACGGATTTGGCTGGATCGCTTTTATACTGAAGCCGGTAGGTTGGAAGTCGCCTTTAATCGGGGTGGCAGATGAAGACGTAATCCATAATATATTAAAGTATTGATCTTCCGTACCGGCCACTTCGAAGGAGGATTGGCTACGCATGTCGGTAACCACCGTATTCCCAGTTAGATATTCCACGATTGCCAAGTTACCTTCCATGGGTAGTGCTGCTTGATTCCAACTGATGGTAGTGGTTCGGGCGATGGGCGGTATGAGATTGCCATTGGGATCAACCTGCAGCAACCAGGTCAGGGTATCGTTTGTGGATGGGTCATACAACATGGCCAGATAGGGCCCGGACGACCATTCCGGTTCATACAATTCAGCGTAAGTGGCATACTGCGGTGGACGCGGAGGCGCCAGCAGGAAGGACTGCACCAAACTGTCGCCTACGGTCACCGTGAAAACATAGGGGGTGGGTCCGGTTTGTCCGGTGGCCGTCAGTTCCACTTGCCAGGCGCCGGCAACCTGAGCCAGTAACATAAGCACCAGCAGACAACTTTTCATTTGCCTCTCCTTAAGGATGAGTTTTATATAAGGGATAATATGATCCAGGGATGCCTACGGTCAACGTACCGGAGGCATCCCTGGTCAATGGATCAGGATTGTTTTTACTTCATCAGCAACATTTTGCCGCTGATCACCTGCTGGGCGGAAGTCAGGCGATACAGGTACACACCCGAAGCCAGAGCAGAACCATCAAAGGTCACGCGGTGGTTTCCGGCTGCACGCAGGCCATTCACCAGGGAAGCCACCAGACGACCTTGCACGTCGTACACGTTCAAGGCAACCTGCATCGCTTCCGGCAGACTGAAAGTAAGCGTGGTGGAGGGATTGAAGGGATTGGGACTGGTATTGACCATCGTGTGAGCGACAACCACGCCGGTCATTTGCATTTCGCCGTCAAAAAGTTGGCCGAAACAATTCGCGTCGCCTACGAATGGGCCGCCATTCGCCACCGCTGATTTGGTCCAGGTGAAGATGCTGGAGTCCATCGCGGGGTAGCTATAGGTAGAGTTGGCGTAACCCAGATAGGCGTGGAGACCGGCCGGCCAGGTAGACGGCACATTCTGCACACGCAGACGGGTCACAACGGTACCCACCGGAGGATTGATGGTTACGGGACCCAGCAGGGGATTTGTGTAGGTTCCGTCGGGGTACTTGTCGCGCGCCCAGACCGTAAAAGCGGTTTGCGGGCCGACCGTACGCAGCACTGAAGCGTTGAATTGGAACGAACCGCCATTAGCCGGAATCACGATGGGCGGATTGAGCGGCGTCAGGGTGACGTCTAAGGTTGGCGGGACGGCCGGGGCATAAATGATGTTGTAGTATTTCAACTGAGTGCCGCTGACCGAGAATGAGGTCTGGGTCCGCATATCCTGCACCACCGTGTCGCCATACACTGCGTTGATTATCCGGAAATTGCCCTCGGCAGGAAGCTGGACTGGATTCCAGGAGATGACCGTTACGCGATTTTGCGTCGGCGGGGGTACATTACCATTGGGGTCAACTTCCAGTTTCCACAGCACGCTGCTCTGCGGCGGCCACTGGTAAACCATCTGAATGTACGGACCTTGCCAACTGTCCGTGTAAAGCTGGGTGTAGGTCATGTAACTGGGCGGAGGAGGCGGTGCGGGGATAAAACTCTGAGCAGCGCCGCCACCGATGACGTTCGTGAAAACATTGGGAGCGCTGCCGGCCTCACCGGTCGCTGTCAAAATCAATGACCAAATATCGTCGGTTTCATCCAGAAGAGATGAGCTCTTGTTGGGTTGGCTTGCTGCAGCCAGGTTTCCACCCAAACTAAGGCTGTCGGTGCCGGTCGTCATGTTCACCCAGTACCCTTTGCTGGGTTGCATCATATTGCCGACTGAGGCTACATAACCGGTGCCGGGGTTGTAGGAATACACTACATTGACGGCGCCGTTGTGAGCCACCGGAACCTGATCGGGCGAGTAGACGCTGCCCAGCATTTCCCAGGGCGGGGTCACCGCTGTGGAGTAGGAAGCAAAAGCATTACCGATGACATAATCAGTGACCGTAGCCGGCACGTTGACCCAGTAAGCTTTGCCGTTCTCGAGGGTTGTAGTATTCACATAACCGGTGCCGGGTACGAACTTGTAGGCTACCACGGCGGAGGGGAACAGCGCGGTGAGGCTATTGTTAGCCGGCACAACCGGCAGGGACACTAAATTCCAACCCGCCACCAGCGTCATGGGTTGAGACACCTGGCTGCCGCTGGACGGGAAAAGACGCCAGCCGGCGGTCCAGTCAACCGATCCCATGCCGCCGACATAATCAACCTGGCTGAAGAACGGGTCCGCCGGCGGCTGAGTGAAACCGTTCCAACAGAGGGATCCGGCCGCGGGGCGGAAGTCTGGGTTCAGAGTGTCCGTCGGGGCCATCAGATTGGGATCTTCGAAACGGTTGTTGACGTTCAGGGTTTGAATGAACTGCGGTGAAGTGAAAGCAAAGCTTGTCTCGAGTTGAGACCCGGTCTCGCCGGTCTGAGCGATGGTGCCATTGCCGTAGAAGACGCTGTAGTCCACCACGAGCTGGCCGTTCAAGCTCTGGGTGGTGGAATCCCAGGCGTTCGCGAAAGTGGCGGCGTCGTCAATGTCAATGCCGCAATCTTCGAAGTTTATCACTACCGAGTTCTTGATGGTCGCAGCAGTCCCACGACGCAGCAGGAGGCCAATGGGATTGCCGACCGGGTTGGTGTCACCCACCAGCGTGAGATTATAGATAGAGGGATTGGAGCGCGGAAGGGCTGAGTAATTGAATTCGTTGTTATCGCACTCAAATCCGTGATCGGCCACATCGCCATACTCCTGGATTACAAGAAACTGGGTTTTTCCATTCCAACCGAAGGTCCAATCGAATTCGTCATCCAGGGCGCCGGAAATGCAGATGTGCTTTACATTGACCGAACCGCCGAAGAATTCCATGCCATCATCTCCGGCCATCATGACCTGCACATAATCCACCGTTGTACCGCGACCTACACCCTGGAACGCGATGCCATTGAGCTCGTCTTCTGGAGTGATGGGGTAACCCGAATAGGCGATGCGAACATAGCGCAGGATGCCGCTGTTGTCGTCGTCGTTGTAGTTCACGCCGCCGCCGTACTGGCCGGTTCCGCCTTCACCCTGGCCAACACCGCCAGTCAAATTGACGTGTGCCAGACCGTTAATGATCAGGCCGCCCCAATCGCCTCGGTTCTGCTGCCCGATCGGTTTATCGCTGACAAAGGTAATCGGCTGAGCCGCGGTGCCGTCGGCGATGATCTTGGAATACCGGCGGATGCAAAGGAAACCGCCGCTGGCGGATTCGCCCTTGATGGTCGTGCCGGGTTGAATAGTGAGCACGGTTTCAGACTGGTCGTTGCCAACGAAAACGCCGCCGCGCAGCAGGTATACATTATTGGACGTCCAGTTGGTGTTCTGTAGAATCACCCCTTGAACGATGATGGTGTCTGCCTGGGCGGCAAAGGCCAACAGCATGACCGCCAAAGCGAAAAACATACTTCGGGTGAATTTGTGCATGATCTTTCCTCCTCCAAGTGATTTTTCTTTTCTTTGAGTGTTGATTGCTTTAAGCAAATCGCCGGGTCAGCCACAGTTCCGTGCGGGCGTAGTAATAAACCAGAAGAGCGGCTGAATAAAGGACCACGAATTTCATCATTTTCATTATCTATCTCCTCGTATTTTTATCTTATTTATACAAGAAGATACTTCCGCTACATTAAGCGTGCATGAGTGATTGGTGAGATTTGTGTTAAAAAGCAAAAAGCCGGCAAGTTTTCGATTACCGGCTTTGCGATAGAAAAGTGGCTTTCACGATTATATTTGCCAACCGCCCTCATGATACAGCAGTTCGATTTCGTTGTCCTCCAGAGCTCGGTTGTATATTCGCACGTCGTCCATGCTCCCCATGAAATATATCCCGCTGTTGGGGTTTCCTCCCAGCCAGAGTCCGGTTCCTGCAGCTTGTTCGGGCGAGATATTCATCGCACCGACGTAAACCGGAATGGCATTGCGGTACAGGGTCCCTTGACCGTTGTTGATTCTGACGGCCACCAGGGTCCATTCGCTAAGAGTCAACGGCGGCAACGCCTGCAAAGCCTCGGTTACCGGGCCGTCGCAGATCGTAAACTTGAAATGAGGCGGAGCCTTGGGGGTTAGCGTCAAGTATCCGCCCTGACCGTTCCAGGCATGAAGAATAGGTTGATTGCCAGTTATATTGTCGGACCAATTGATCCAGGCCACCAAGGTGAACGAGGGCAATTGGACAACCTGCGGCGGCAGTTCGACACGCGCGCCCTGGCCGTTGAAATTGAGCGCTTGTCCGGCATTACCGAAGCGGTCCTGGATGGGTTCCGCTCCTAAAAGCGAGCCGTTATGACCAAAATTGCTGCTGTCGGCCGCATCGCCATTCAAGGGATACCAAGCGAACAGCCCCGAATCGGGCATAACGGCCGTATAGGCGGCTACGACGTCGGAGTAATTCGAGTAGCTGAATTGATTCCAGGCGGCGAGGCGGTAGTAGTACTTGGTCAGGGGAGTCAAATCGCTATCAACATAATAGCCCAGCGAAGCGTCAGCTACGCCGACCTGAACATATTCCGTGACCTCGGTCTTACGTTCTATGCGCATACTGTCAGCCAGGCTGGTGGTGTCATTCCAAGATAATTGCGTCTGCGTGTTGGATAATACGCGCACTGATAAGGTCGGTGCGCTCAGGTAGATCAGGACTTGCACCGTATCCAGATCCATGAGATCGTTGTCGCTGACGGCGATGATAAGATCGTGCAACCCCGGCTGACTCGAACCCGACCAGGAAGCTATCGCTTGCGTGAGACTATCATTGACCGACGGATTGCTGAAGGTGATCCCCGGGCTGGAATAGGTTTCGCTAAATCCGATGACGTCCGCGTCCGAGTCGGTGGCTTGACAGAGGATCGTAACGCCGACATTAGGATCTACCGCCGGGGTATTGGCGGTGAGCTGGGTGATTATCGGAGCATGGTTTACATATATCCCGCGTGCGGGTTGTGTGGCTCTCCGGTCACAGCCCCAAAAGGAGAGGGCAATCAGCGTGATTCCCACTACATATTGTTTCATGGTTGACTCACGAATGGTAACTTAAGCCCAGTGAAAAGACTCGTCCCTGGCGATACGTCTGCGTCGTATAGTTTCCCGGCAGATCGTGCTCGAAGCGAATCTCCGGGTCCACCAGGTTTTCCAGCGTACCTTTAAGATCGAAGGAGCGACCCAGGTTCTGTTTGAAGGTGAAATCGAGATCCGGGTGAGGTTGTTCGTAAATGTCCGGCAGGTAACCAGCCCCCACTTCAGAGATGCGGCGACCGAAAACGTTCAGCAACAGATTGGCCTGAGTCCCAATTTTGGAATTGTGATAGCTCAGGTCAACATTCAGCAAGTAGGGGGATTGGCCCTGCATAGGGCGATCGCCCGATGAAGATAAACCGGCTATATCAGGATTGACTTTCACCCGGGAATGAAGGAGGGTTAAGTTCGAGGATAAAGAGAAGTCGCGCAGTTGACGCCACAAAATCCCCAGTGTGTGTCTCACTTCCAACTCCACGCCGCTGTTTTGGGCGCTGTGTGCGTTGTAGTAAGTAATGTCCTTGGCAGATCCCGAGATGCGCACAACTTCGATGGGGTTGAGGAAATGTTTGTAAAAAATGCTGGCGGAAGCCAGGTTGACTCCATCCCAGATTCGCTCCGCGCGAAGATCGAAATTGCGCACCAACGCCCGCTCCAGGTTGGGATTGCCGATAACGCTGTAACCGCCGTCATAATCGCTGTACCGGAACAGAGACAATTCCCGGAAGTCGGGCCGCGAAACGGTCTGACTGGCGGCCAGGCGGAATTTAATCTCAGGATTGAGGTTATAGATTAGCGTCGCGGCGGGCAAGGCATCGGTAGTAGCGATGCGCCCCACGGTGGGGACATTATTGGGATTGAAACGCTCGAACGAACTTACCTCTTGCACGCCCTGTTCCAGCCGCGCGCCACCGCTGAACAGCAACTTTCGGCCCAGGGGGATTTCGGCCATCCAGTAAACACCCCACAGGTTTTGGTGAGCGGAATAATCATCCGTGGTCTGAGTGCGTTCGACGATGGTTAAGAAATCCGGGTTGAGGTAAAGCGGCTGAAAGATTTGCTCGGGCGGCAGGGAGACCAACGAATCAGGTACAGCACCGTTGACCGGCTCGTATCGAAATACGCGGGATTCCGCCTCGCGCCGGCGTTCCAGCAGGGAATAGCCGATTTTCAGCTTCAGATTTTCCAAGATCGCGCTGGGACGCAGAGACCAGTCGAATCCCAGATTCCAGGTATCGTCATTCAGCTCATTGTAAATGCGCGTGCCGCTATTGTCGGGGTTGGCGCCCAGAGACACCACCCAGACCTGTTGCATATCCTCCCACAGATAATTGATCTGACGAGTGTCGGGTTCATAGCGCAGACCTCGCGAAAATGCCGCGCGCCATTTTAGGTTGGAACGCACCAGTTTAGGGAAGGTATGTTCGCCCATGAGCTGATTGGCCCAGATCGTTTCCCCGACGAAGCGAAAGCGCGTGGCTTGCACGTCGGTGCCTTGGTCGTTCTTGTATCCGCCATAAGTGCGCACCTGGTCTTCCGCCTGGCGATTGAGGAGTAAGTTGTAATTGATATTCGTCAGCGGCGATAACGACCATCTCAAAGCGCCGACGGCTCCCAGGGTGATGGCATTATTATAGTCTCGGCCGCTGTAATTGTAGATCGGTGTCAATCCGTTGCCGGATTGAGCATAAGCATTCTGCTGGTAATTGCGAATGCTGAAACTGTTGCGGTATAACCCGGAAGTCATATAGGTCAAGTCACGGTTTAGTAGGTGAACGCGATGCAGGATTGAGGCGGAGTAGCTCTGGTTGGGATGGGCTGTCAACCAGTGCGGTTGCCAGGAATTGGGGAATGATTCACTCAAGTAATCCATCTGGCTGCTGGGCAGGTTTTCTATCTTGGAATTTGTATTTTCCACGGCCCAGGGCAAGGCTCTGGAACCGTCATCGAAGCCGAGAAAATCCCATTTACCCCCGTCATAAGATTGGAAATCTTTGAACGTGGAACGGGTATTGGCGCTGGCAGAGGCGCTAAGATTTATTTGAGGCTTAGAATCGGCTCCCGAATATTCCCAGGTGTTCAGGTCAATGATCCCCCCGCCGAATTCCCCGAATTGATCCGGCAAGTATGATTTGCTAACGGTCACCTGCTGCATCAATGTGGCCGGAAACAGTTCCAGTGAGACGGCGCTGCGATTGGGTTCCGTCCCGGAGAGTTGTGAACCGTTCAGCGTAACCTTGGAATAGCGCACTCCCAAACCTCGGATGATGGGATCTCCGCCCATAGTGGAAACACCGGTGGTCCGAGTGACGACGCGAGCTATGTCTGGATCGGGAAGCGAGCGGAGGGTTTCGGTTGAAAGCGCGTCGGTGATGCCGGTCGAAGCCTGGCGTTCCTCCAGTTCGCGTTCCTGCGTCCCCTTTTTCGATCCCGTGAAGACCTCAAGCTCCTGCATATTAAGGGCGGAAGCCTTGAGTTCAAAATCTATGGTAGTAATGCGATCTTCCAATACGCCGACATTTTGCATGACTCTGCTTTCGTAGCCGATCATGGTCACGCGTACGGTATACCGGCCCTGCGGAATTCCGGAGATGGAGAATTTACCTTCCACGTCGCTGGGCGCTCCGTAAGGCGTGTCCACGACCAGGATGTTGGCGGACATCAGCGGTTCGCGAGTGGCTTGATCGAGAATGATGCCGACAATCGCACCGGCCCAGAGCTCATGACTATACAGCAGCAAAGTACAAAGCAGATATAATGATTTTTTCATTGGATGAGTGGTTAAAGTTTTTTAAGAGCGCTTTCTGCGTCAAAATTACCACTCTAATGTTGCGTTTGTATGAGAAGGAGATTAGATTTTCGTTAAGATTTTCAAGGCGGAGGGATTTGATATTTTGCTGCAATGGGGGTAAATCAAGCCATAGAGTCGGCCACGACTCGTACTTGGAAATTCTTCAGCAGCACGCAAGAAATCGCATAAAAAAAACTTTCCTGGTAGAAAAGCAGATTGCCTACTATTTGATTATTAATTACTCATATTGTGTAGAAAAAGCCAAATTTACGCTTCTGGCGTAAAGTGCACCCGACCACTTTTTCGCTGATAACACTTTCATATCGAGCTTTTGACATTTTAATAGCCAGCCTTCATTTGGGGTGGGAGAGTCGCCGCATTTATATCGTATATTTGCTTGATTTAAGTTTCAGACTGTATTATATTTTCACTCTGATATAATTATTGATTATAATTTCAACGGACCTAACTCGATTTTACGGTAAGGAATTCAATGGACTTCATCATTTCCGGTATTATCGCAGTGGGGTTGCTAGCGTACCTGGCCTATGCCATGTTCAACCCCGATAAATTTTAAGGTAAAAGATCATGAACTTCATTGATTGGATTCAGATCCTCTCTTTCACCGCGGCGATAGTGGTGTTGACCCCGATCCTGGGTGCTTACATGGCAAGAGTATATCTGGGCGAGAAAACCTGGTTGACTCCGGTGCTGGGGAGATTGGAACGCGGCATATACCGTCTGGGAGGGATCAATCCTAATGTAGACATGAGCTGGAAGGATTATGCCAAAGCCTGGCTTAGTTTTAACCTGTTGGGCTTCGCCTTCGTGTTCCTGATACAGTTACTGCAATCCAACCTGCCCTTAAATCCCCAGAAACTACCCAATACTTCCTGGCATCTTGCCTTCAATACCGCCTCCAGTTTTGTTACCAATACCAACTGGCAATCTTACGCCGGTGAAACTACGATGAGCTACCTGACTCAGATGCTGGGGCTAACCGTGCAGAATTTCGTGAGCGCCGCCGCGGGACTGGTAGTCCTGGCGGCTCTGTCGCGGGGTCTGGCCCGGAGTAGTGCGGCAGCCATCGGCAATTTCTGGGTGGATCTGGTGCGTTCGACCGTGTACATTCTGCTGCCACTGTCGCTGCTGCTGGCTGTATTGCTGGTTAGCCAGGGCGTGGTGCAGACTTTCTCCCCCTACCAAACCGCGACCACTATTGGGGGAACCGAGCAAACCATTCCTTTGGGGCCGGCAGCTTCTCAGATTGCCATCAAGCAATTGGGCACTAACGG
>JAGVQJ010000130.1 GCA_020051775.1 Calditrichota bacterium
AGAGGTCAGGCTGTACAGATAAAGCCCGGAAGCCAAGTTCGATCCGTCGAAATTCACAAGGTGCCAACCAGCTACGTTCCAACCGTCAACCAACGTGGCCACCAGACGGCCTGACAGGTCGAAAACTTTGAGGCTGACCTGGGCATTTTGCGGTAACTGATAACTGATGATGGTGCCGGGATTGAAGGGATTAGGGTAGTTGCCCAGTAACATTTCCGTTTCCGGCACGTAGACGACCGGAGCCACAACCGACTCTTCACCCTGGCCGTAGTAGATTGGACCATATGTCCCTGGAATCCATCCCGTCGGGACTGTGATACCGTTGTTGATGTAATCCATGGCGTTGTGAGCGGTGGCCAGCGAAGATCCATTCGTGGTGATCATGTGCGCGCCGAAGGAGATGGCCTGAGATACGACCCGGTTATCCACGCTGATGGATTGCCAGGCGTAGCAGTACTGCGCGGCAATGTTCAATACCAAAGCCAGGAGTTGTTTCTTCGCCTTGTGGTTCATCCCCGTCGGTCCACCATTCGGCAGATTGAAGGTATTGAGCATATCCAGAGGTACCAGAGGTGCCCCGCTCACGCTGGATACACCGGCGATGGGGAAGTACTGCTGCCCATTAAAAATGTCGAAGACCAAGTTCAGGTAGGTTTGCAGTTGGGCGGCGGGTACCTGGGCGTTGCCCTGCCCGGTAACCGCCACAGTGGCTTGATGCTTCCAGAAGCCGATGGTGTGAGGCGTGAATTCGGAACCCGCCAATATCATCAAGAAGCAGCGGTATGGATTATCGCCCACCGGGCGCGGATTGGCATTCCACCAGGGGCCTTGAACGGGGTCCGTAGCGCAAACCACCCCCAACGGTAGGATTACTTCCACTGAGTAGTTCAGGTCGTATGGCGTGTTGTGAAAGTAGTAAATGCCCAGGGGCGAGGTGAGATTGTGCGACTGCATGAAAGCAACATCGGTGTAGGTCCAGGTTGTGTCATGGAGGTTCAGGTTGGGATTGTGCAGCGCCACCTGGACGCCATTCATGCCGATCCCGGTATTGCAGGATCCGTTATAGATGCGAACCTGGCCGTAAATATCCCAGGCTGCAGCTGTTCCGGTACTCAGGATAAGTAGAACGGAGACAAATAGTACAAAGAATTCGAACTTTTTCATGGTCCCCCCAGAATATTACCAGTGGTTTTCACTTTGTGCTTTAAAATTAGCAATATTGGGGAGGAGGACGGGTGATTTAAATCACAAGGTGTGAATTAAGGATCACTCACACAGCGAAATCCGTAGGAATCAAAGGTGGCAACCGGATCATAAAAAAAGCGCATGGGTGTGCGCAGATCCGCCGCCGAGGAGAGATAACTGCCACCCCGTAGCACACGATAGTTGCTCCCGATGGAGGTGGCCGTCCATTCCATCACGTTGCCGGCCATATTCAAGGCGCCATACCAGCTCGTGCCTTGCGATAGGGCGGTCACCAACTGTGGTGCGCCCATCCCCGGTGAATGCCCGAAATTAGCCAATTCTGGCGTAGGATTCTGGTCACCCCAGGGGTAGATATAACCGAATCCTACCCCATCCACACTCCCCAGGAGGTTTGATACGCCTCGCGCTGCCTTCTCCCATTCCAATTCAGTGGGCAGGCGTTGCCCGTAGAAAGCCGCAAAAGCGCCGGCTCCCCACCAGCTCACCATCACTGCAGGAGTCTGCTCGTAACCGATCTTGGGAATGAACGTGGTCTGACTTTCGATGTAGGCTATGCGGCATTCGGAAGAAGACGTTTTGATCAGGAGATGATTTTGAGCATCGAAAACGTTACCGCTGGATAGATTGATCAATCCCAAGGCCAGAGCGGAATCGAGGTAAACGGCGTACTCCTGGTTGGTGACCTCATATCGGTCAATGTAGAATGAGTCCACCCAGGCGGTATCCTCGCCGGAACTTAGAGTATAATTGCCCCAACCGGTCGGCACGTTGCCGAAGACCGCGAATCCCGCTGGAACCAGCACCATGGTGCTGTCCAAGGGATTGGCGATGATAGTGTGGCTGGGTAAGGCGGTGGCGCCGTCATCTTTTTGACAAGACCAAAATGCTAAGGCCATGCCGGCCAGGCAGAAGATGAGCGCGATCAGTCGAGTAAAAGGGGTAAGACTCATGGTGTTGTTGCGTTCAGGAATTCAGAAATGTCTTTACGTGGCTCATTCTTGGGCCGGAGGACGAAGTACTTGAAGGCGGTCCATAAAGTTTTAAAGAAATGCCGGTGAAGCGGGGTCGTGCGCACCATCCTCAGCAGGCGGATAGGGTTGCCGTAAAAACGCAGGTATGCCCAAAGCCGCAGCCGGATCAGTATTTTATCCGGCACTTGGCTGATATTGGCGGCCAGCGCGTAATAATGAGTATAATCGCCGCGATCTACCGGTATACCTTTGGCGAGTGCTTGCTGATACACTTCCGTGCCGGGGAATGGAGTTAGGATGAAAAAAGAGGCGGTGGACAATTTTACCGAACAGGCGAAATCAATAGTCTGGCGCATCTCCTCCTCGGTTTCGTCCAAGAAGCCCAGGATGAAAAACGAACCAACCGACACGCCCTTGCTGGCCGTGTAATTGATATTTTCTCGCGCCTTGACCAAATCCACGTTTTTACGGATATCCTTCTGCACGCGGGGTGAACCGGATTCCACTGCGTAAACGATGCGGTAGGTGCCCATCTTCACCATCAGGTCAATGATTTCCGGCGTCATACGGTCGGCGCGCAGGCCGTTGGGGAAACTGAAGGTCAGACCCAGATTGCGGTCAATGATGCTCTGTACGAATCCCCGCGTCCACTCCGGATCGAGGTTGAAGATGTCATCGGTGACTTCGATCTCTTCGACGCCTTTTTTTTCTTTTAAGTAGATGATCTCATCAAGAATGTATTTGGCTGAATGCCGCCGCAATTTCTTGCCGAAGAGATTGTGGCAGTAAACGCAGCGGTAGGGGCAACCCCGCGAGGTGAACACCGGCGCGGACCGCACGTTCTTCTGGTAAAGATTCATGGGCGCCGGCTTGTGGGGGTTGTAAAAGTAGAACTCCAAATCCAGCAGATCCCAGGCGGGATGCGGTAGGACGTCCAGGTCTTCGATGAAGTCGCGGATGTCGGGAGCGATGAGGCTGCCGTTCTGCCGCCAGGAAACTCCTGAGATGTTCTGGGGCAGTTGCCCGGCTTGCAGCGCCTCCAGTAACTCCAGCCCGCTCAATTCCCCCTCGCCGACCACGGCGAAGTCCACCGCCGGATTGGCCAGCATCTCCTTGTAAGAGGTGGTCGGGTATGGCCCTCCGGCGACAATTGTAACTCTGGGCAAAGCCTTCTTGATAGCCCAGGCGGTTTCATGGCCCTCCACACGCTCCATGGAGAACAGACTCAAGCCCACCACGTCCGGTTTGAATTCCCGCGCCACTTCCACCAACTCCTCGGTCGTGGAGATATGCGCGCGCCCATCGAAGACGCCCACCTCATAGGGACCTTTGGAGCGGTAATACGCCGCCAGGGTCAGGATGCCCATAGGCGGCGTGGAGGTGTATACTTCGCTGTTGGGACGTAACAGGAGAATTCGCACAGGGACAGCCTACTCCATCTCGATCATTTTAAAGCCCAGAGCGCCGGCGACTGAACGAATGGCCAGACGCACTTGCAAGGAATGCAATGTCATATAGTAATTCAGTATAAAGAAAGCGGCCAGCGCTCCATACCCCCAGTAGGGGCGTCGAAACAGGCTTAAGAACCGTTCCATACCCACTGCGGCCATGATGATCAGAACGCTCTCGAAAGGCATGCGATAGCGGCCAGCGGCGTCGAAAGGAATCGCCAGGGCGTACATGACCAACAAAAACCCAATAAGTGGTAAAAGCTCCACAAACCGGCGCCTGACAATCCATGCACCCGCTAGGAAAAAAGGTAGAATGAATCCGTAACCGAACAGATAGCGAGCGCGCTCATCCAGCACGTGCCAGAAGCGAAAAATCGTCGCGAACGATTTGGCGGCCCACATCCCCGGATTGGACCGGAGAATTTCCGCGCATTTGGCGGAGAGGCGATCCATGGCTTCCGGCTCGCTCTGTGGAGGCGGTTCTTCGGGGTAGTAGAGTTCGAAAAGCCGCTGTACGCCTCGCAGGCCGAAGTAATTGGTGTCGGAGAGCGCCGCGTAAAATTTCTCGCTGGAAGCGTTTTCACGACCCACGCTATCCAAATAAGCGAAGGCCGGTTCGAGGATGTAGTAGCGGGTCAAATCCACCCGGTTCAATCCCATCCACATGACGGCTCCGGCTTCGCTGGAGGGGAGCATCCAGCGGTCGAAGACCACCCGGTTGCGGATGGTCCAGGGAACCAGAAGCAGGGTCGCCAGAACGCCCACCAAGGCTGCTCGCGCTACTCTTGCGCCCAGGTTTCCCTTATAAAGGAAAAAGATATAAACAGGGATAATCCCGATGAAGGGCAAACCGACGCCGCGCGTCAAGCTCAGGATGCCGATGACCACGCCCAAACATACAAGACGTCCCCAAGTCAGGTTATCCTTCAGGCTCACGGTGAGGTAAATCAGTAGGCATAGCAGGAAAAAAAACAGGTTTTCCGACATGAACCAACTGGTATACCAGATGAAGATGGGGTAACCGGCCGCCACAATTCCGGCGATACGGCTGATTTTTTCAATGAACAACCGGCGCGCCGTGAAGTAAATCAACAGTGGAGATAACGCCCCTAACAGGGCTTGCGCCAGTAGTGCAACCAGATGTTGGTGGCCGAAGATCAGGTATATAAAGCTTAAGAAATATGGATACCCCGGAAAGCGAAACGAGGTGGGAGCGCCGTAACGATCTACGAACCCTTCACCCTGAGCTAGACTCCAGCCCAGATGGTCGTACTCGACGGCGTCCATGTCCACATAGGTGGCGTCAATCGGTATCAGATCCGCTGACAGGACATAAACCACCCGAACGGCCAAGCCGAGGCCCAGAAGGATCAGTAAATATCTTTTTACCGCCGGATTGAGCCTCGTCCAGCGTTCGGTTATCCGACTCAAAGTTTATCCCAGGCGATATTGGACGCCAAAGCCGCCGCGCGGGTAGTACCACTTGACGTAATCAGGCGCAGCTACACGGCAGGTGCCGCATTCCAGGCAATTTTCAAAACTGACCAGACACTCGTTTTTTTCATCGCTGTGGGCATAGACCTTGGCGGGGCAGATGTAGTTCACCGCCTTTAGAAGGTCGGTTTTATACTTTTCCTGATCCACTTCGATGTGGGATTGCTTATCCAGTTTGTATTTATCCAGAAAGAGTTTATCTTCAATGGTGGATTTCAATTTGGAATTATCATCATTATGAGATTCGCTCATCGCATCGCCCTCCCTATTTTTATGGCATCCTTGGCCAGGTTCAAAACCCCGATTTCGCGGCGGAATTTGCTGATAAGGCTTTTTTCCACCTCGGATTTGGGGGATTCGCTGACCGTAAAGTAATCGCTTAACAATTCCACGAAGATATTGGGATAATCCCGTAGAATGTGGGGATTATCGTTGAAAAACGCTGACACACGCTGGAATTTCTTCAAATCTTTCAGCACAAAACTATTCTCCAGCTTATGGCGGTACGAGGACAGAGAGGCGGCGCTGAAATCGCCGCGCTTCTTAGCTTCGATGACGGTTTCGGCAGCCAATACACCTGAAGCCATCGCCAGATTCGATCCTTCATGATAGATGCTGGCGTTGACCAGACCAGCAGCGTCGCCGGTCAGGAGCAAGCCATCGGCTACCAGTCGAGGCAGATGCTGGAAACCGCCTTCGGGGATCATGTGCGCAGAATATTCCAGTGTTTCCCCGCGTCGGATCAGCGGCCAAACCGCCGGGTGGTGTTTGAATTGTTCCAGGACATCGTTGGGATTAAGTTTGTAGCGCTTCATGTCGTGGACAGTGGAACCGACCCCAATGGAAACACTCTCTTTATTGGTGTAGACGAATCCGGAACCGAATGTCCCCTGCACGGCTTGTCCGAAAATCTCCCAGGCGCTGCCTTCGTCGCCGTTCAACAGGAAGCGGTCTTCTATGATACTGCGCGGCAGGCCGATGACTTCCTTGACCGCCACAGCCATGTGGCTGGGATCCAAAGCAGAGCGCAAACCCATCTGTTCTGCGATGAAGGAGTTGGCGCCTTCAGCGGAGATGATCACGTCGCAACGCAGTTCGTCGCCACCCGGCTCAGTCTTCACGCCGACGACTTTGCCGCCTTCGGTTAAAACCTGAGACACCATCATGCCGGGGATAATCATGGCTCCGGCGGCCTCGGCCTGTTCCGCGTACCACCGGTCGAACTTGGCCCGCAAGACTGTCCAAGTGTGGTTGAAAGGAGGTTCGTTGAACGCGCCGGTCCTGAAGCTGAAACCCAGCTCGCCATCCCGAGACAGCAGGGAAAAACGGCGCTGGGAGACGTGGCGTTCCACCGGAGCTTCCTTCCAGAATTCCGGCAGGAGCTTATCCAGAATGGTCGTGAAAAGGATGCCGCCCATGACGTTCTTGGACCCGGGGTACTCGCCGCGTTCCAGAACTGCTGCCTCGACGCCGGCCTTGGCTAGGGTCAGCGCGGCAGAAAGTCCCGCCGGCCCTGCCCCGACCACGATGCAATCGAATTTTTCGGGTTCAGACATGGTTATTTCATCGCTTTAAGGGCTTCTGTCAACGCCGGCACGACTTCAAAAACGTCCCCGACGATGCCGTAGTCGGCGATTTTAAAGATGGGCGCCTCCGGGTCTTTATTGATGGCGACGATAACCTTGGAAGAGGTCATACCGGCCAGGTGCTGGATGGCTCCGGAAATGCCGCAAGCGATATAAAGTGTTGGCGATACCACCTTGCCGGTCTGACCCACTTGATCGCCATGACCGCGCCAACCGGCGTCTACGGCGGCGCGAGAAGCTCCCACCGCTGCGCCTAAAGTGCGGGCCAGTTGTTCCAGCAGGACGAAATTCTCGTTCGACTTCAAACCGCGCCCGCCCGAAACGACAATGTCGGCTTCCGTCAGCTCAATGGCGCCTTCGGCTTCGGACTGAGTCTGCGAAACCCGTGCATGTATATCACCAGCTGAAATCTCAAAGGGGAATACGGAAACAGGCGGTTGGTGAGTAGGATCGGGTACGGCTGCTGGAAAAGCCTTGGGGCGGGTCGTGGCGATGCCGGGACGACCCAGGCTGGCGATCTTGGTGAACAACTTGCCGGAATATATGGGACGCACGGCCGACAATTTGGTATCCTGCCAGGAGAGCTGCACCACATCAGCCAATACCGGCACGCCCAGCCGGGCGCCCAACCGTGGCGCCAGGTCGCGACCCATGGAAGTGCCCGCCATGAGCACTGCGTCCGGTTTCTCCGAACGGATGACGGCGTCCAAGGCCATGGCATAGCCTTCGGTGGAGTATTGCTCCAGCAAGGGATGATCAATACTGAGAATTTTATCGGGACCAAAGCCGCAGAGGTTGCGAGCCACACCGTAGGCGCCCTTGCCGATAACCACGACAGTCAAGTCGCCTCCGGTCGAAAGACGGCGGCCTTCACAACAGGCTTCAATGGCGGCTTTGCGGAATTCGCCTTCGCGTTGTTCAGCGAAAACTAAAACTTTCATCATATCTCCGGGGGTTAGATGACTTTGGCTTCTTCGTGTAACGCCTTGACCAGCGCGGGGACGGCTGCGACCCCTTCGCCGAGGATCTTGCCGCCGACACGGGGTTGTGGATAGCACAACTCGATGGTTTCCACCTGATCGGTTCCGCCGGCGCAGTTAACTTCACCGATTTCCTTCTTTTTGGCCATCATGATGCCTTTCAAGGAGGGATAGCGCGGTTCATTCAGGCCTTTGTGAGCGGTGATGACGGCCGGTAGTGAGGTTTCCACGATCTCCACACCGGTCTCAATCTCCCGCCGCGCCGTAGCTGAACCGTCTTTAATCTCAAGTTTGACGGCGGCAGACACGCTGGGAAGACCCAAAAGTTCGGCCAGCATGATGGGAACCTGGGCTTGATCGTCATCCACGGCCTGCTTGCCGCACAGGATCAGGTCGTGCGGCAACCCCTTGATAGCATCTGCCAAGGCTCTGGCAGTCGCCAGGCTGTCCTGGTGGTTGTGATTGCAGACGACGTGCAAGGCTTTATCGGCCCCCATGGCCAGCCCCGTGCGCAGGCTCTTTTTGGCCTCCTCCGAGCCGACGGTCAGCAGGGTGACTTCGCCGCCCCGCGCTTCTTTCAGGCGCAGCGCTTCTTCGATGGCGTATTCATCATAAGGATTGAGCACGAAGTTCAAATCCTGAGATTGAATGGTTTTACAATCTGCCGCAATTCTTACCGTGGATTCCGTATCGGGAACCTGCTTGACGCAGACCAGGATGTTCACGGCAATCTCCCTTCGCTAAATCGTTATTTTCAAACTTTCTTATCTTTACAATATAGGCAAATTCGCTTGGGGTTTCAAGGGAATTCTGCGCGATTTGGGTGTTGGAGGGGAAGCTGTAGGGGTACGTACGATAACGGAGCGTGGTCATTCTGACAGGGGGGTAAGCCCGCTTCCAGTATCTGACGAGAAGTTGACCAGGCCAAGAAGTCGGCGAGAATTTTGTGCGGGACAAGAACTCGGCGCTCAAGCGGGCGAGAAGTTGGCAAAGGGACGAGAAGTTGACGCAGACGGAAAACAGAGCACTGAGAACCGTAAACCGATCCCACAGCAGAGCTGTGGGGCACCAGGCACATAGGGACAGTGATTTGTGGTCCACAAAAAGTTAATAAACAATCGGTAGCATATACCTTGACTCTGATCGGTAGAATTAGTATATTTTCCTTATTCACATTGCCCCTAATAAAAAGGATCCAAATTATGTCCACAGGGAAAGCTTCCTGGAAAAAACGTCCCGGTGTATTGAACAAAAAGCAGATGTTAGCCTTAATTAAGGACGGTATCATTGAGGGTTGGAACAGCTCTGATGCTGACGTAGGTGATTCGTCTCTAGATCTTCATATAGGAGATCGTTGTTGGGAACTGCCAGCTGGTTTTAAATGCAGGAGTGGACAGCATATTGATGATATTATCCTATCAGCGGTTCACGATCTTAAAGGAGTGACACAAACCAATGATTTACGATCCGGGTTATCACTTGAGATTGGTCATACGTATTTATTTGAGATTCAAGAATATTGTAATCTTTCCGATAATCTTTATGGTCAAGGAAGTGGAAAAAGTTCAATTGGCAGATTGGATGTGCTAACAAGATTGCTATGTGATCAAGAATATAAATACGATTATGTATCCTCTGGGCCACGTAAGAAGCTCTATGTAGAAGTCACACCTCTTTCGTTTCCAATATTTATCAAATATGGTGATCCTATTTACCAATTGAGATTTACATGGGGTGCTTTCAATCTAATCCAGATTCGAAAAGAATTGTTAGAACTTTATTCGGTTATGATGAAAGATGAAGACGGTAAAAAATCCTTAACAGGAGATGATCAAATTAACCTTCGATTGAATTTAAATCCAGTAAAAGTTCCAGGTCTAAAAAACCCTGTTGTAGCATTTAAGGCAAAGAAAAACAATAGCTTCAAAGCATTGAATGTTAATGCGAAATCAGAAAGCTATGAACCACGGGAGTACTGGGAACCAATCGGGCAAGATAAACTTGTAACTCTCAAAGGACAGAGCGCTTTGCAAGTGGAACGGGATGCATTCTATATATTGCGGTCTAAGGAGCGTTTTAATTTGCCATATGATATAGCCGTGTATGCCCTTGCTATGACCGAAGAAGTAGGTGAATTACGTATTCATCATGCGGGGTTTGTCCATCCTGGATTTGGCAGTATAAGACGTGATGGGAAAGGAACCCCGCTGATTTTTGAAGTTAGAGGACATGATGTTAATATGTACTTAGTGCATGGAGATCTAATGGCGACGCTTAAATATTATCCAATGTCGGAAAAGTCACATCGAGCACAAAAACCGCAAGAAAAAGTCATACAAAATCGGTATGAAGAGCAAGGTTTAAAGCTTTCCACAATTTTTAAGGACTTCAACGATGCCAGTTGAAATTATAAAAATCCACCAGGCGATAAAAAGCTTGGACCCATACACCCTGGATGAACACAGGACTGTCGTGCTGGAGAGCGAGGATCTTTATCCCGGTATTGACCTCTGGTATGATCGGAAAGCCAGGTTGGGGCTGGAAAAAGGCGAACGGATCGGCTATTTGGTGAAAAAGGATGGCGTCTCTGTCGGAGCAGCTATTGCCAAACAGGGAGAAAACGCAAAAATATGCACCGTCCGGGTTCGAGATGAGGCAATTCACGAGGGAATCGGCAAAGTCTTATTTTTAGCGATGGCGATGAACCTGCGTAGAGATACCAAGAAAGTTCATTTTACCGCTCCTGAAGATTTGTGGAATCGCTACAGATCATTTTTCGAGGAGATGGGCTTTGTAATGCAAGGTAACGCTAGTGAACAATACAGATTATTTGATCCTGAGATTGTAGCCACCGCTGACTATAAGCAATTTCGTAGAGCTACTTTTGATCATTATTTACCCGAATATGCCAGGGATTTAGCTCAGATTGCAGGTCAGAAAGTTGATATGATTCTTTCCGTTAAATCTGAATATGCCCGAAAGATAGCCAACCGCACAAAAACTGTGGAATTGCGTCGGAAATTTTCAAAGAAATGGATTGGGAGTTGGGCCTTGATTTACTCCTCCATGCCTGATCAGTCTTTCGTTGCTGCTGCACAGATATTGAATATCATAAAAGACCATCCTGCCTCTATCTGGAACCAGTGGCATGATGCGATAGGATGTAAAGAGGAAGAGTTTTACTGCTACACCAAAAATCTGGATGAGATTTTCGGTGTTATTTTCGGGATGGTGAAAGCGATAGATCCTATCCCCAAATCGCAGCTTGAACACCTCCTACAGCAGAAACTTATTCCGCCACAATCTTACTGTGATGTCGCTAATAATCCAATTTGGGGATCGGCAGTAGGCATTTCACATATGCTGCAAAATAACATCTGATCAGGAGCTTCCTTGGACTCTGTCCGGCAGGCTGCCCCGGCTTGCTCGCCAAGCCGGGTTTATCATAACTAACCCCCCGCCCCCCTTCAGGATCGGGATCCAACCTTGAACAATTCCCTCCTTTTCACTTCCAGCAGAATTTCCTCCTCCTTCTCCTGGCGGAGGGTAGCCCGACCGCTCCACGGTCGGGTTTCTACATAAAAAAACCGGATCCCTTTCAGATCCGGTTCTTTGACCATGATGAAAACTCTGGTTTTGCGCTTACGCGGCCCTCTGGAAGGGGGGCACGCGGCGGAAGACTTCCAGCGCCGCAACGGCCATAAATTCCACATTGGTGAACAGATACCGCTTCCACATGCGGCTCGGTTCCTGTAGGAAGCGGTAGAACCATTCCAAGCCGGCATTCTGCATCCACACGGGCGCGCGCTTGGTGATCCCGGCGACGACATCGAAGCTGCCGCCCACGCCGTGTACGAGGGGTACATTCATGCGGAAAAGGTGGTCGCGAACGAATTTTTCTTTCTTCGGAGATCCGAAGGCCAGGAAAATGATGTCGGCGCCGCTGGCGCGAATCTCATCGGCCACTGCCGTCTCATCTTCCGGGTTAAAATAACCATCACGATAACCGGCAACTTTCAAATCAGGATACTTTTCCTTATATGTATCCACAACCTTGCGGACAACTTCGAGCTTGGCGCCCAGAAAATAAATGGAATATCCTTTGCGGGCAGCGTGCTCAACCAGCTTTTCCATCAAGTCCGTGCCATTGACGCGACCGGGGATGGGGTCGCCTAAAAGCTTGGATAGCCAAACCAGGGGCATACCATCGGCGCCCACCAGGTCGGCTTCGTTTATAATGTGACGAAGATATTTGTCGGTTTGGGCTTTGACCAGTTTGGCGGCGTTGACGACCACTACCTGGTGAGGTACTCTGGTGCGGATGAATTGATCACACTGCGTAACCGTTTCATCCATAGATACGCGATCAATCCTTACACCACTAATAAAAGATTTAGCAATTTCCATATTTCTCCTCGTTAGAGATACTACTCCATCGTTCCAATTAAGCTAGTATCCTTAGATCTGGGGTTGAAAGTTAAACGAGGGAGAGCAGACTCGCACGAGGAATCATATGTCGGTGTAAAGAGAGTAATTAAAAAACATCTAGCGAGTTTTAAGCTGCTTCTTTCCTCAATTTAACCATGATGTCGGGTACAATATTAACTAATTTTTACGATTCAAGAGGTGACGTTCATCACAATATCGGCAAATTTCCTTAACAATTACCGCTCTTATCAGCATAATATACGGGAATATTCTTAAGGGGGTTGGCGTGGGGGTTCGATTATTTTCTATAAAAAACCATCGGAGACTTGCAAAAGAGGGAAATGTTGGGAGGGGACATCATTTCACCCGGCAAGCTCCGATGGTCGTAGTCGGAAAGCTGGCGCAAAAATAACAATTTTTCGCGAGAAAGTCAAGCCTTTTTTAGGTTATTTGTGATCTGAATCACAGGTTAAGTTCGTGATTCCGGCGATACTCGCCGACCGACAGATGAGCTCGGCGGGTCGGTTCGGGGAGACGCGCACGGCGAAGACATATTTGTGTGAGCTTTACGGAGGATTCCAGATCCATCAAATGACCGGGCGAAATGTAGAGAGGGCGGGATCGTGCTCGAGTACGCAACACGGCGCCCACTGTGCGGCCTTTGTACCTTAGTGGTTCAAAATTCCCCGGATTGGGGCCGGGATCGGCAGCCTCACCCAACAACCGCGATTTGGCACAGCCCACAGTAGGCAGATTCAACCACAAACCCAAATGGCAAGCCAGCCCCAAACCGCGCGGGTGCGCCAAACCCTGGCCGTCGGCTAGAACTGCGTCGGGGATTATAGTTAGTTTGCGGAATGCTTCCAGTACGACCGGCAGTTCGCGAAAAGAGAGTAACCCGGGCACATAGGGGAATTCAGTTTCCAGTGCAGCGAACGATTCTTCCAAGAGGCGGTTTTGGAGGCGATCCCAGACAATCACCGAGGCATAAAGGAGGCTGCTGCCGCGTCTCCAGGATACATCGGCTCCTGCTACCCATCGGAATTTTTCCACGGAACCAGGGCGGAGGACTACTTGTTTCGCCAATTCGAGCTGCAGTTCCAGCGCTTCACGGGTATTCTGGGTCCAGGGATGCAGAACGGCTATTTTCATCAAATTGAAGGTTTCAGATGCGTTTATTACGAAAAATATTAAATATTTCTTTGCATTGCATCAGAAAATTAGTAAATTATTTACCGTCGAAGGCCGAGGGTCTTTACCAGCATCAGCGGCGCATTCCACTTGGGGCGAAGCTTGAGAACTGGCAAATCAGACCTCGCGCATGGTTCAACTCAAGAGGTACAGCAATGCCGCAGGGCACGGTCAAGTGGTTTAACGCCACGAAGGGCTACGGGTTCATCACTTCTGATGAAGGTGGAGATATCTTCGTCCACCGCAGCGATTTAGCAGAGGTCGGCTATCGGCGCGAAGTTTTCGAGAATCAGCGCGTCGAGTTCGAGATCGCCGAAGGCCGCAAGGGGCCTAAGGCAGTCAACGTCAAGATCATCGAATAACTTCGCTGGACATTATTCCCTGGGCCATCACCTGGCCAACGGCGATCTTCTGGTCGCCGTTTTTATTGCTTTTGAACCAGCGTGCAACGATTCCAAAAGAGAGTCTTTCAGCAATTCCAAAGAGTTGATTATAGGGGTTCTTTTTCCTCTTTTTCCCCCTGTCTCAGCAATCCATGTAATCGCTGCGGATTAAGGTTGACAAAACCGCCGCGGCGGTATATATTCCTTTCATGACTACTGATTTGACCGCCAACCGTGACACGGTGCTATTATTACTGCGGCGCATTCATTTCTTCGATGGGCTGAAGTTCGAAGACTTGGAACGGCTTTCGTCCCACATTTCTCTGGCGTCCATCGAACCGGGTGAAATCATTTTGCGTACCGGGGAAGAGCCGGAAGCGTTCTACATCATCGAACATGGCCGCGTGGAAATCTTCAGAGAAACCTCTCAAGGCGAGGAGGTCATCGCCACGCTGGGCCGTTCGGGCGATTTTTTCGGTGAAATGGCTCTCTTGGAAAATCGCACTCGCTCCTCCTCCGTCCGAGCTTTAACTCCTACGGAGCTGTTGGTCATCTCCCGGACTGATTTCAACGACCTGATTCGCGAATACCCCACCATCCATCTGGAAGTCACCAAAGCGCTCTCCTTCAACCTGCGCCGCAGCGACAGCCACTTTGTGGAAAAATTGCTGGAAAAGAATAATCAGTTGACCCAGGCGCTGAAAGATCTCGAAGAGGCCCAGGGACAGCTTCTACAGAAGGAAAGATTATCCCTGGTGGGGCGGTTGGCGGCGGGTATCATCCATGACCTGAAGAAACCACTGACATGCATCAGCGGATACGCCCAGTTAATAGGCGGTGATTCCGTGGAACTGGAAAAACGAAAGCGATACAGTGCGAACATTAATCGCGAAGTTCAGCGCATGGTGGACATGACCGGGGAAATTCTTCAATTTGCCAAAGGCGACCTGGAAATTAACCGTCGTAAAGTTCGGACGGAAGAGTGGGTCCGAGAGTCAGCCGGCGGTCTGCTGGATGAATTCAAAACCGCCAAGGTGCATTTCATCCGCAAGATCGAATACGGCGGCGCGTTGTTCATTGATCCGGAAAAGTTTAAAAGCGTCTTTAATAACATTGCATCCAACGCCCTCGCGGCTATGCCTCAAGGCGGCACCTTCACCTTTTCCTGCCACCGAGAAGGCCCGCATGTGCGCATGGATTTCTGCGATACCGGTTTGGGGATGTCCGCAGATGTATGTGCCCGGGTCTTCGAAGAATTCTTCTCGCCCTGGCGAGATGGAACCGGGCTGGGTATGGCCATCGTAAAACGGATTGTGGAATCACACGGAGGGACAATTACCGTGGAAAGCGAACCCGGCAAGGGGGCAAAATACACCATATTGTTGCCATTGGAGGTTAAATGAGATTTGTGCGTCGGTTTGTCACCTGCTTTCTGCTGTTGCTTCCCGCAATCTGCAACCCTACTCATCTCCTGGCACAACCGCCATCTGAGAAGTCCAATTCCGACATATCCTTCCGCTTCGCCGTGATGAGCGACAGCCGCGCCGAGACGTTGGGTGTGGAGGGCGTCAACGAATCCATTTTCCGGCCTCTATTGGACAAGGCTTATAAGGACAGCGCCGCGTTTATCCTCTTTCCCGGCGACTTGGTGGACGGCCCCTTCACTACTCCCGATTCGATCGAACGACAATTCCAGCACTGGAAACGGATTGCGGGATCGGTGGGCGCGCACCTTCCCTTATACACTGGCATGGGCAACCACGATCAATTGAGACGGCTGGTTGGTGACGGTAAGCAGGGCAATTATCTTCCACTTTCCGGTCAACGGAGCGGTGAAGAGGTGTTTGCTCGAAATTTCACCAACCCCGCCAACGGACCGGATTCAGCCGCCTCAGGCATGCCCACCTACGAGGAAAACGTCTACTCCTTCGATTGGGGGCAGGGGCATTTCGTCATGCTGAACACCAACTATTTCCAGAAAGGGATTGGACCTTTGGCTGCCGATCGGCCTGGTGACATTCAAGGCACATTGAGATCGGAACAACTCGAGTGGTTGGACAAGGACCTGGCCTCAGCGCGTTCTCGCGGGCAGAAGTATCTGTTCGTGGCGGCGCACGAACCAGCTTTTCCCAACGGCGGTCACGCGAAAGACGCTATGTGGTGGGACAGCAAACGTCCGGAGATGACCACACAGCGCGATGTCTTCTGGAAAATTCTGTGCAAACATAAGGTCCTTGCCGCTTTCTTCGGGCACGAGCACAACTACAGCCGCATGCTGGTGGATGCTGCCATTAATCCGGAATA